>DATITY010000087.1:0-1718 GCA_035467235.1 Draconibacterium sp.
CTTTTTTTCAGGTACTCGTCGAACATTTTCTTCCAGGCGTGCGCATGGGTAAGTGCAGTTTTAGTAATCACACCGTCCATGTCGAAAATTACTGCTTCGAAAGATGGTTTTGTATTCATGATTTATTTGAATTTTATGCAAATTAAGTGAATCTGTGGCTTATTTTCACAAAAAAAGCCGGACAACAGCCCGGCCATATTTTTATGGGGTATGGTATAAAAACTAAAAAAATCTTCTGAATCCAATAACTTCCTTCACCTCATTCAACGTTTTCGATGCCGACTCGCGTGCCTTTTCGGCACCCATTCTGGCAACCTTCGCAAGATACAAATCATCTTCTAAAATTCCAATAATCCGCTCGCGAATTGGCGCTGTATATGAAATAATATCTTCTGCCAAATGTTTTTTCAAGTCGCCGTAACGGATTTCGCATTTGTTGTAAAGTTCATCGAAATGAGCAACTTTAGTGGGTGATGAAACAATTTTCAGTAACGTAAAAAGGTTTTCTACGGGTTCCGATTTTTGCTGGTTCATTTCGGTAGGCCCTGAATCAGTAACGGCGCTCATCACTTTCTTGCGAATTGATTTTGGCTCTTCATAAAGGTTAATAGCATTCCCTTCCGATTTCCCCATTTTACCGCTGCCATCCAACCCGGGAACTTTTATCATATCGCCGCCATCGAATGTAAACGGACGTGGAATTGGGAAAACCTTTTTCCCGTACATGTGATTAAAACGGGTGGCAAATTTACGTGCCATTTCGAGGTTTTGCTCCTGATCTTTACCCACTGGAACAAATTTGGCTTTGTGTATCAAAATATCAGCTGCCATTAAAACCGGATAGGTAAGCAAACCTGCATTCACATTATCGGGCTGCTGGCGTGCTTTTTCCTTAAATGAAGTTGTTCTTTCAAGTTCACCTAAATAAGCATTCATATTCAGAAAAGCATATAATTCCGAAACCTCAGGAACATCGCTCTGAATAAAAATAGTTGCTTTTTCGGGGTCGATTCCACAAGCCAGATATTCGGCAAGCACCTGTTTCACTCCGGCCTGCAAATTTGCGGGTGTTGGGTGCGTGGTCAGCGAATGTATGTCGGCAATAAAAAAGAAACAGTTAAAATCTTCCTGCATCCGCACAAAATTACGTACCGCTCCAAAATAATTTCCCAAATGTAAATAACCTGTGGGACGGATTCCGCTTAAAACGGTTGGCTTGTTCATTTTCTTTATTCTGAATTAAAAATCGTTGCAAAAATAGGGATTCATGTGGAATGGCAAAATAGTAACTTCAATCATTTATTAAGAACATTTCTTTATTTCAGAATTATTTGATTGAAAAAAAAATAGTATTAGTTTTACGTGCTGAACTTAAGACAGATATGTACAAGGAACCTTTATATGGAAAAGAATGGAGCTGGCGCAACGTGAAAATGGAAGCGCGAGAACAACATACTGTTTTGCGGTCGTGAGGCCGAAAAAGGGATTTGCTGCGTGTATGCGGGAAGTCCCTTTTTTTGTTAACGGATATTCAGATTTTAGTAATGAGTATTGAGAATAAAAACGATATAAATTTAATCATTAACCAAAAATTAAAATCATGACAAGAATAAAGAAGATTTTTCTCGATGAGTCGGAGATGCCGAAACAATGGTACAACCTTTCATCCGATCTGCCAACACCGTTAAACCCGCCGCTGGGACCGGGCGGAATACCTG
>DATITY010000088.1:0-4748 GCA_035467235.1 Draconibacterium sp.
CGTCTTTCAGCGTTTTGTTGCCGCTGTGAACCGGAACCACTTCCGCACCAAGCATTTTCATTTTTTTTACGTTGGGCGATTGCCTGGCAACATCGAGCGCTCCCATGTAAACCACGCATTTTATGTTTTTAAGGGCACAAACCGTTGCGGTTGCAACCCCGTGCTGACCGGCACCGGTTTCGGCAATAACGCGGGTTTTCCCCAGCTTCTGTGCCAGCAAAATCTGCCCGACTGCATTGTTTAGTTTATGTGAGCCGGTGTGGTTCAGATCTTCGCGTTTCAGATAAATCTTCGAACCGTAATGTTCAGATAAGCGGCTGGCAAAATAGAGTGGAGATGGCCGGCCAACGTAGTCTTTCAGCAAATGGTCGAACTCGGTTTTGAATTCTTCCGATTCAATGATTTCCAGATAACGGCGCTTTAGTTCGTCGATGTTGGTGTACATCATTTCAGGAATCCACGCCCCGCCAAACTCGCCGTAATATCCTTTTTCGTTAACTGTATATTTCATATTCTTTATTTTTCTATGAGTTCTATGTGCCTATGTGGTTGAAGATGTACCATATAGACACATAGGGCTCATAGTTTATTTTGTTTTAATTTCAGTAATAAATTTTTCAAGTTTCTCCATATTTTTTAATCCCGGTTCGTCTTCAAAACCGCTGTTAACGTCAACTCCGGTAAGTTTTGGGTGGTTAATTTTCAGTATACTTTCTGCGTCTTCGGGACCGATTCCCCCACTAAGAAAAAATGGAATGTGCCCGTCATATTTATCAAGAATAGCCCAATTGAATTTTTGACCTGAACCACCGTGATTTTCTGTTTTGGTGTCGAACAGATAGTAGTTGGCCACTTTTTCATATTGCAGAGTAGTTTCAAAATTGAAATTTTCATCAACACTAAATGCCTTGATAATTTTCAATCCCTGTCTTTTGAGTAACTGACAGGTTTTGGGATTTTCTTTTCCATGGAGTTGTACCCATTCAATACCCAGATTTTTTGCCAGCGTCAAAATTTCAAATGCATTTTCATCGACAAATACACCCACTTTGGGTTTTTCAGAATTGAAAAGTCCGGGTTCAGGAGTTTCACCAACAAAACGTTTTGAAGGAGCATAAAAAATGTATCCCAAAAAATCGACATCCAGTTTTTCAACTTCCTGCCGGTTTTGGGTGTATTTCATGCCGCAGACTTTTATTCTTAATTGTCGTTTCATAGTTCTTCAATCAATTTCCTGCAGGCTTCCCCCGGATTTTCTGTTTTCATAAAGGTTTCTCCAATCAAAAAGCCTTTAAAACCATTTTCACGCAAGTAGTGAATGGTTTTGGCGCTATCCAGCCCGCTTTCCGAAATCTTTACAAATTTATCGGGAATAAGTTTCGATAAACGAACAGAAGTTTCAATATCCATAGTAAAGGTTTTCAGGTCGCGGTTGTTCACGCCAACAATATCAATAAAATCATTCACTTTTTCCAACTCTTCAGCATTGTGGACCTCCATTAAAACTTCCATTCCCAGTTGTTTTGCTTCTTTGGCCAGCATTTCAGCCTGTTCTTTTTCGAGGCAGGCTGCAATCAGCAAAATTACATCGGCGCCGTAGGCTTTTGCTTCAACCAACTGATATGGGTCAATCATAAAATCCTTTCGAAGAATAGGAATTTTGGGATTAGTTTCGCGTGCTTTTACCAGGTTAGCCTGCGAACCACCAAAAAACTTTGGCTCGGTTAAAACCGATAAACCACTTACCCCGGCGTCAACGTAGGCTTTTGTTACTTCTTCCACTTTTGCCGAAATGTTGATTTCACCTTTTGAGGGAGATTTCTGTTTGAATTCAGCAATAATTCCGGAAGATCCTTTTTTCAGCAAATTTGCTTTCAAAGAGATACATTTGCGGTTAAAATCTGGTATTTTCTTTAGTACTTCAACATCAATCACCTTTTTCTGGTGTGCTATTTCTTCTTTTTTTGCTGCGATAATTTTGTCGAGTATGTTCATTTTATGGTTTTTTTGTCATTTCGACGAGGAACGAGGAGAAATCTGTTACTACAATGCTTCGTAAACCTCATTATTTAGAAATTTCCAATCGGCGTTAAATTCATTAATCAAATTTTCCTTTTTCTCTCTTCTCCATTTTTTAATTACTTTTTCCCTTGCAATTGCATCGTCAATGTTTTGAAAGTGTTCAAAGTAAATCAAATAGTGGCAATTATATTTTTTGGTAAATCCGGGTAATTACCCATTTTCATGTTCATAAGTCCTTCGCTGTAAATCGTTTGTAACACCAATGTAAAGAACAGTTTTATTCTTGTTAGTTACCATGTAAACGAAATAATTGTGGTCTCTCATTATTCTTTTCTGTTATATTTTTCAATTTCCGCCGACAGATTTCTCAGTCGTTCCTCCTTCTAAATGAAATTCAAAGTTGCTGTCATTTCGACGATAGGAGAAATCTGCCTCTTAAAATTATCATATTCAATTTTTAAGTATTTCAAAGTAACAGATTTCTCGGTCGTGCCTTCCTCGAAATGACAGCTAAGTTGTAACCTTTTTCAGTTTCTCCAGAGCTTTTTCGCTTTTCAGCGATTCTGTTGCCAGTTCAACACATTCCATTAATTCTTTTTCAGGATAATAAATATTTAATCCGATCGCTGCATTGGCAATTACAACGTTGTTTTGTTCTTCGGTTCCTTTTCCTTCCAGAATACCGACAAAGATTTTTGCCGCTTCTTCCACAGTGTTTCCACCGAATAATTTCTCAGCTTGAATTTGTTTCATTCCAAAATCAGATGGGGAAAGTACATATTCCTTGTGGTTTGTCGCAATTCGTGTTTCTGAAGTCAGCGAAATTTCATCGTAACCATCGAGGCTGTTTAAAACGGCATAATTTACATCGAGGGTTTCATACACGTTCTTGTAATGGTTGAAATTTTCCAGGTTATTCACACCAAGCACCTGGTATTTTGGCGACGATGGATTGACCATAGGTCCAAGAATGTTGAAAAAAGTCTGCACTTTCAGCGCGCGGCGAACCGGTGCAATGTATTTCATGGCCGGGTGAAAAAGCGGGGCGTGCATGAAGCAAAAGTTTCCTTTTTCGAGGTCGGTTTTTAGCTTTTCAATATCGTTACTGAATTTGTACCCGAGAAGTTCGAGCAGATTGGATGAGCCGCTGGTGGAGGAAACTGCATAATTACCATGTTTGGTAACGTTTACACCTGCACCGGCAATCACAAAACAGGCCAGTGTTGAGATGTTAAATGTGTTTTTTCCATCGCCGCCAGTGCCAACAACATCGATAGCATTGTATTCCGAAAGATCGGTGGCAAGGCACAAATCGGCCATGGCATCCCGGAATCCGGCGAGTTCTTCCGATGTGATTGGGCGCATTTTAAAAACGGTAAGGAAGGAGGCAAATTCGGGTTCGCTGTGCATTCCCTGACCAACTTCCAACAAGCTTTCTTTTGCCTGGGCACGGGAGAGGGTGTTGCCAGTGAATAAGTATTCAAGTGTTTTTTTCATTCTAATCAACTTTCGTTTTGCGGTTCGTGGTAATTCTTCACTTTTTTGAACTTTACCGGACGAACCTTGTGTTTCTCTTTTCAAATAATCACCAGACTAAAGTCTGGAGCTGTTTTTATGTCTATACTCAATACTCAAATCTGTTTATCTGAATTGAGCCAATTTCTGATTATTTGTTCACCCAACGGGGTTAATACTGATTCAGGGTGAAACTGAACGCCTTCAACATCATATTCTTTGTGTTTCATACTCATGATAAAACCTTCGCTATCGTAACTGGTTACTTCAAAACAGTCAGGTATATTTTCCTTTTCAACAATCCACGAGTGGTAACGGCCAACCTCGAAAGTCTTTGGCAATCCTTTGAAAAGAACAGATTCATTTTCGGTAAGTTCAACCGGAGTTGCAATTCCGTGCAGAACTTTGTTCATGTTATGAAGTTTTCCACCAAAAGCTTCGCCAATGGCCTGATGCCCGAGACAAACGCCAAGCATTTTCTTCTTAGGCGCATATTCTTTGATGATTTCGAGCAGCAATCCCGATTCTACGGGTAATCCCGGACCAGGGGAGAGAACGATTCTGTCGTATTTTTCAATCTCTTCCAGCGAAATTTCATCGTTCCGGTAAACATCGACGGGCAAACCTGATATTTTCTTAATGGCATGTACCAGGTTGTAGGTGAACGAATCGTAATTATCGATAACTAATATTTTCATTTTTGAATTCTTTGTTCAATACTCATTACTAAAATCTCATTACTAATTTATCTCTTTCGCCATTTCGATGGCTTTTTTCAGTGCTGCCAGTTTGTTGTTTACTTCCTGCAACTCGTTTTCTTCCTGCGAGTCGGCAACAATTCCAGCACCGGCCTGATAGAAAAGTTTGTTGTTTTTGCTAAGAAAAGAGCGAATCATAATGGCGTGGTTCAGCGTTCTGTCGAAACCAAGGTAGCCAATGCAGCCACCATAGTAGCCACGGTTTTGGTTTTCGTATTTATCAATCAGTTCCATGGCTTTATATTTTGGTGCGCCAGAAAGTGTTCCGGCAGGGAAAGTTTCTCCCAGCACTTTTATCAGGTTGGTTTCCTCGGTAATTTCACCCGAAACCTGCGAAACGAGATGAATTACATGTGAATAAAACTGCACTTCGCGATAGGTTTCAACAATTACGTTGTTGGCATTACGACTTAAATCGTTGCGGGCCAAATCAACCAGCATCACGTGTTCGGC
>DATITY010000089.1:0-1970 GCA_035467235.1 Draconibacterium sp.
AGGATTTCAGAACTCCCATGGCAGAATCCGAACAATATTACGCAGCACTCAAACTTCAGCAGGTCGAGGCTGCCCTGGTTAAAATACCCAATGCATCACATGGCTTGTCAAACAAACCCAGTATGTTGATGAGCAAAGTAACTTCCATCCTAAGCTGGTTTGATCGGTACAAAGAAAAAAACACCCCTTGATCCCGGATTATGAGAAACCTACTATTAACTTTTGCACTGATTTTTTGTACGGTAATCCTGTTTGCTCAGGAACAAAAAGTATTAATAAAAACTTCACTAGGCATAATAGAAGTTGTCTTGTACCCGGATATGGCACCTGTAACGGTGCGCAATTTTCTGCAATACGCAGACAAGGGTGCCTATACCAATTCGAGTTTCTTCCGGGTGTGCAACCCGGAAAACGAAGCGAATAGGGAAGTAAAAATCGAAGTAATACAGGGAGGAAATGTTTCACCGGAAAATATATTGCCCCCCATAGCCCTTGAAACCACCGAAAAAACCGGGATACTTCACAAAGATGGTGTAATATCCATGGCGCGCTCAGGCCCTGACTCTGCTACCAGCAGTTTCTTTATCTGTATCAAAGATCAGCCAGAGCTCGATTTTAACGGAAAAAGAAATCTCGACGGAAAAGGATTTGCCGCTTTCGGAAAAGTAACCATGGGAATGGAGATAGTAAAAAAAATTCAGGCTATGGAAAGCACAGACCAGTATTTAGCTATTCCTGTAGCTATTGAGAGCATCACCCGACTATAATTAACAACACCGGTATCTAAGAAATTTTCATACCGGTAAGATGGATAAAAAAATTCATCTGATTTTATAGAAATAATATACTCCTATTCAAGAATAATAGGATTTCGACAGGAAAAAATCTTAAAAAAATATATTTTGATTAATCCCAAAAACTTAGAATTGCCTTTACTTGGAAATAATTCGTTATCTTAGTCCTCGAATATTGGTATTAACAAATCGGTAATATCGATAAAAGGAATGCTTGAATTAATTATTTAAATTACCACTTAAGATGAGTGTTTCCAGGAAAGTAGATTGGCGTTCTGTTTTTTCACTTCAATCGTTGGCGTATATCGCAATCGGGGTGTTTTTTGCTACCCTTGGTTTACAGGGTTTTTTGGTGCCTAACAACTTTCTTGACGGTGGTGTAACCGGAATTTCAATTTTAGTAACTTCCTACTTTGACGTTCATATCAGTATACTCCTCGTGCTGATAAACCTGCCTTTTGTCTTCATGGGTTATAAAAAAATAGGAAAAACTTTTGCAGTTCAAGCCTTGATTGCAGTACTGCTGCTTGCAGCTGCCATGTACTTAATTCAATTTTCTGTTTTTACCAATGACAGGGTTTTAATTGCAGTTTTCGGAGGATTCTTTACTGGTCTGGGAATTGGCTTTGTTATCAAAGGCGGGGGTGTAATCGATGGATTTGATGTGATCGGTGAATATACAGGCCGAAAGACTTCTTTTTCTTCAGGTGAAATTATTCTTGCACTCAACATCCTCATGATCCTGGGTGCGGCTTTTGAATTTGGTATAGAAAGTGCTATGTATTCCATACTTGTATATTTCGTCGCATTAAAAACAACGAATTATGTGGTTGACGGATTCGAAGAATTCACTGCCCTTACCATTGTATCCCGAGAACATGATCTTATAAAAGAACTTATTGTTAACGACTTTGGCAAGGCGCTTACTGTATATAAAGGGGTCCGGGGGTATCTTCCAAATTCAAATACTTCCATTGTTGATTGTGACATCATCATGGTTGTTGTTACAAGACTGGAAATATACCGGATCAAAGAGGCAGTAATGAAGATAGATCCAAAGGCTTTTCTTTTCATGAACAGTATAAATGAAGTTAAAGGTGGTGTTATAAAGCAAACCAAAATAACACACTGAAATGGCTGATTCTTTATTTTAGGTGCCTGTTTTTAAAATTATAT
>DATITY010000090.1:0-1533 GCA_035467235.1 Draconibacterium sp.
CAGGAAGGCTGCTTTGAAGGATTGTTTTTTGCCTGATCCTCCTGTATTGCTGTTTACCGGGCTAACTGAAAGGCCTGCCGAAAGTATGGTTCCGTTTTTTATGAATTTCCTTCTGTCCATACAATTTTCTGTTTTTGAAGCAGCAATTCCGGTTCATCAGTAGTAATAAAATCGAATTCTTTTTTTAGAAACCAATCCATCATTTCCGAATCATTTACCGTCCAGGTATTCAATATGATCCCCTCTTTTTTTGCCTGTTTTACCCATTTGGGCAAGATCTTAAAAACCTTGTAGTTATAATTAATCCCATTCATACCCGCTTTTTTGATGGCTTTCGGAGACTTGTTGCCATTCAGGAACTGAACTTGCGCCTCAGGTTCTAGTTCCTTTATTTTTTTTAAAATCTCAAAATCAAAACTGATATAGTCTACTCTCGACCCTGCTTTCAGGCTCCGGATCAGTTTTACAGTTTCTTCTGCTATCGAAACTCCCCGGTCCTTTGATATTTCTGAAGGTTTTATTTCACAGACCAGGCGGGTATTGGGATTGTTTTCCATTCCTGCCCGGATATATTCTTCCAAAGTCGGAATTTGCTCTCCGTTGGAAAGTTTATGCACCAAAAGATCCTTGTAATTTGTCTTTTCTATGTCGAGCCCGCCAAATTCCTGATCATGATTTACAACCAACTGTCCGTCGGCTGTCATCCAGACATCAAATTCGGAGCCGATACAGCCCAGCGCAATGGCCTGTTTCAAGGAGGCAATAGAATTCTGTGGTAGCCCTAATTTCTTCCATGCACCCCGGTGAGCGATTACCGAATTCTGTTTTTCTGTGGTCATGATCATGCTTTTCTTATTGGAAAAAGAGGAAATAAAAACAAACAGGATTATTACAATAATACTGAAGAACTTGTATTCTGGTATAATTTTCTTATAAAGTTTCAATACATTATTCATGTTTTCAATTTTATTATCCTTATTTCTTTGATATAATTCACACGAAACCCTGAAGATGATCTACATAATGATCGACCGAAAATAACACCTCTATTTGAATAATTGTCCTAAAACTAATATATGAACCCTTTTATACCAATCTTTTTTTAATAAACCAAAGTCTGAATTGCAAAGGGTAAAATGGTTATTTCCGTCGCACTTGAACCAACGGCAAGAAAATAATTCACTTTCTGGTCACTTGTATTCAAAATAACGCTCACTACTTTACCATCGGGATTCAAAAACGATGTGGTCAACAGATTGCTTCTGCTGGCAACACTACTAATTCTTTTGGCTCCGGGTTGAATATATTTTGAAAAATGTCCGATAAAGTAATATGAAGGGGTATAAATAAGTTGCCCCGTAACAGTGTCACCATGTATTGGAGAAAAACAGAAGTTTCCAACATGGTTTGGCCCACCCTGCTGATCCAGCAAGATATTCCAGTCAGTCCATATGGTAGTTCCGCTATTAAAATCATTAATCATCGAGATACCATAACGCATCCCATTTTTCCACAACTGATAATTTTTCGCAT
>DATITY010000091.1:0-3089 GCA_035467235.1 Draconibacterium sp.
TGTGGTGATAATAAGCCGGAAGATTAATTGTGGTTTCGAAACCTTGTTTTCTAAAGTACAAAACGACCATTAAAATAAGGGTAAGAAAAACTCCGGATAAGATTTTTTGCCGCTGGTAAAATCCCATTATTTTTTCTTCGAAATGAAAAAAGGCAAACCCTGCCAGCGGGTAAGCCAGCCACGGAAACAACGGAAAATACGACCACGACCAGGTTCCGCCAATAAACGGGAAAATGTAGTTTCGCTCAGGTACCATCAGCTTTTGATTTACAAACGAAGTTGCACCGGCAACCGCAAAAACAAGCATCAAAGCAATCCATTCACGACCGGTTTTTAAGGTTTTCAGCACCGAAAGAAAAATGATGGCCAACCCCGCAAAATAGAAAATATCGACACCAAAAATGTACTCCCAGGGATTCAATTGCCAGCCGGCAAATTGTATTTTCAGTAACAAATGAAAGTTCAGTCCAATGTTCAGCAGCAAACCAGCGAAAAAAATTTTGATTCCCCTGAAAAAATTGGTGGCAAATGGTTTCTGGTTTTTAGCCAAAAAGTAGCCCATTACCATCATAAAAACCGGCACTGCAATCGGTCCGCCCAAAAACAGCAATGTTTTTCCGAACGCATTTTCACGGCCCGGAAAGTCGATAAATGTTTCGAGAATGTGAACCGGGACAATCAGGAAAACTGCAAATCCTTTTAACAAGTCGGGCAAAGGCAAACGTTTCATTTTTAGTGTTTTTAAAAACAGATACCCCGGATTATGCCAGAGCTTCTGAATAATCAAACTTATCAAATGGAATCTTAATTCGTTGCATTAAACACCCTTCGACTTCGCTCAGGGTGACTTTCAGACTGAGCGAAGTCCCCGTCTGCCGGTCGGGCAGGGAAGTATGTTTGTTCTACTTATTAATTTCCAATAATTTCATTATACGCTTCAACTGAAAGAACAGTTGGTTTGTAACTTGCTCCCTGCACTTTCAGCGCATAGGTAAAAGCCTTCAGGTGAAATTTTGAACCTCTCAACAGATTTCCATATACTCTTGCCACGGTTGCATTTTGTGTTTCGGCAAGGTGACGCTGCAAATCGGCAATGTCGGTTTCTTCGATAAATGCGCCCACTTTCAGCGCTTCTATCAAACTCACCGAGCCTTTTGCGGTAAGCTGCGCATACAAATCAGTAAACAGCGGGTTGCTGAATTCATTGGCAGCCACAGGCGACGGGTCGGTTAACCCAAAACCTTTCATGATGTACAAAACTGCACTGGTGTGTGCATTTTCGCTTTTGGAAATGTTGGCAAATACACGATAGTTGTATTTTGTATTTAGGAAAAGATACATTTCGCGGGCCAGTTTTTCTTCCTCACGCATTTCCATCAGGCTGGTAACTTCGGCTTCGGTGAGTGAACCTGTAAAATTGCAGGTACCGCAAAGGGCATCCACTTCGGCGCTTTTTTCATCGGTTGCGGCAACAATGGCTTCTTCAACCACATCGTTGTTTTTTGAACATGAGGCAAATGCTGTTAAAGCTATTGCAAGAACCAAAAATAATTTACTTGTTTTCATTTTACTTGTTGTTTAAATTGTGAATAATATAATTTTTAATTTCTGAAACATCCCTGGTTTTGGCGGTTTCCACGTCCGTAACCTTGTCCGCCGCCGCCTCTGTACCCGCGGGCCACGCAACATTGGGTTCCGGCAAATTGCTGGCACCGTCCTTGTCCCCGGCCCTGAAAGTTTCCATTTCCACGACCGTTTCCATAGTTTCCGCGAGCTTGCAACAAATCGTACTCTTTTTGTTGTTCGGCAGTAAGAAGCGATTTAACCTCATCGCGGTGCACTTTCACGGTTTTCAGCATTGATGTGCGAATCTCACTTTTTTCGATGGCATCGGTGGTTGACTGGCGTTGTGTGCGCAGTTCGGCCATTTTTGCCTGGTGCGTTTCGTTCAGCCCGTCAATTTTTATTTTCTGTTCATCGGTAAAACCCGAAATTTGAGTTAAGCAGTAGTTATTACAGCTATTTCCAATCCGATTTGCGTTTCTCCAACCCTGTGCATACAAGGTGGTTGATGTTACTGCGAGGGCAAAGAACACCCAGGCAAGTTTTGTTAACTTACTCGTTTTCATCGTATTAAATTTTAAAATGATTAATTGTTATTTCTGAAACCTCTTCCTTTTCTTCCGTATCCTCCGGGTAATTTTACATCTTCGTTTTGTTTTAGCATCGACATAAAAATCTCGTTCAGTTTTTCATTTTGTTCTTCGTTACATTCGCTCTTCATTTTCAGGTAGTACCCGATGGTTTCCTGTTTAAGCCTCGCGTGCAGTTCGCCAATTTCTTTCGAAATATTTTCAAGCCTGGTTTCATCGGGCGTTTCCTTACCGAGTTCCAGAACCATTTCCACCCGTAAATTTTCCAGTTGGTGTGTGATATCCCAGCCATTGCGGTTGAATTCGCGGTTCCATTCCCTGAATTTATCCACCTGCTGCGGAGTCAGGTTTAATTGTTCCCGTAAAAATTTGGTCCGTTGCTGGGCTGGCATTTCTATTGCATTTTCTTCTGTCTGTTCAGCCAGTTTTTTATCCTGTTGTTTGTGGTACAGAAACGAAATCCCCATCGACAGGTTGGTTGCCAGCAAAATGACAACGACCCAGATAAGAGTTCGATATGTTGTGGTTTTTATCATTTCTGTTCCATTAAAAAGATTTCAATTGTTTCGTTTTCCATTTCATTCAGGTAGGGAATGATTTCCTGTTCAGCATAAATGGCTAAGCCTGAATTCTCAGTTGCCGGTTGCCCGATTTTTATTCCGGTGTAAATTCCCGCCAAAAGCAAAACACTGAAAAATGCCGGTTGCAAAAGTTTCACCAGCATTGATTTTTGTTTCAAATTATATTGAATGCTGGCCCGGTTTTCAAGTTTTGCTTTTAACCTTGTATAAAAGTATGGGTTTACTTCCGGTGATTTTTCGGCTGCCAACACTGCAAATGTTTTTTCCATTTCAGCGGCAAAAGCGGCACAATCGCTGCATTCCGAAAGATGGATTCTCATTTGTTCCATCTCAGCGGCAGGTAATTCCCCATCGA
>DATITY010000092.1:0-8230 GCA_035467235.1 Draconibacterium sp.
CGGGCCATAAAAATCGGCTGCTCTTGCAATTAGTGCTTCCAGTTTTCCGGTTTTAATTTCATTTAAAACCATTTGTGCAATTTCGGCCCGTACTTTTCCTTTTTCACTTGCCGGAGAGATTGCTGTTTCTTCTGTCATCAGACTCAGTTTATCGGGGTGGTACATGTAAATATTGTCGAAAAAAACAAGTTTAGTTTTGTGCTTTTTACATGCCGCAATTACATTTTTCATTATTAAAGGCCACTGTATCTGCCATGTTTTTAACCGGTATTCCAATCCGGCGGTGAGATACGCAACATTGCATCCTTCTACAGCTTTATCAACATCGTCTGATTTTATTAAATCGCATGTAACCAATTCATCATCAGTATTTATCTTTACAGGATTACGACTTGCCAGCCGGATTTCGCCTGTATATTTTTTTAACTCCCCGGCCAAATCAATTCCAATTGCACCACCAGATCCTAATATCACCTGCATATTCTTATTGCTGGTTAAATCATTAATATTTTTTATAAGAAGCAAAACCTTTTTCCACCATCTCATCGTTTAAAGTAACTGCTGAATCGGCAAGCCGAACGGTCCCAATATAACGGCCATATTTCTCGGTTACTTTTTCGGTTTCAAGTTCAATTTCATAATTATTGGCTGCCAGTCGATGCTCCATATACTGTTTTGAAGCCAGTCCTTTTTGATATTCTTCCGAGTCTCTTTTTACATTGTAGGTTTCAGGAGTATTAATACCGGCCATGCGGATACGCTGGTTGGTAGTAATTTTAAATCCCAAATCAATAACAACATCAAAAGTGTCGCCATCAACAATCCTTTCTACTTTTGCTTTGTAGTGGTACATAATTTATATTTTTAATGGTTAAGGCATACAAGTTAGGTAAAAAAGAAATGAGATTCAATAGCATTGGCAAACCAGCATTCTTTTATTACATTTAACCTGTTAACAGTATTTTTTATTTTCGGTTTTACTTAATATCTTAAAACGCATTTCAACCGATGCCAAAATTTATCAAAATCAAACAGGGTAGTATAAAACAATCGATGCTGATACTTGCACCACTTTTAAGTATGTTGATTTACCTGTTTGCCGACCTCGATCCTGAAAATAAAAATGTGACAACCACTTTTGCCATTGCTCTTTTAATGGCAATCTGGTGGATTACCGAAGCCATTCCGCTGGCAGTTACCGCACTGGTTCCGGTAGTATTGTTCCCGTTATTGGGAGTTGTTGATGGTAAAACAATATCAGCACTTTATTTTAATCACGTAATATTCTTATTTATCGGTGGATTTTTAATGGCATTTGCCATGGAACGATGGAATCTTCACCGCAGAATAGCACTTCGGATTTTAATTTTGTTTGGTGTAAGCCCGGGCCGGATTTTGATGGGATTTATGCTTGCCTCCTCCATTCTTTCAATGTGGATGTCGAATACAGCTACTGCAATGATGATGGTTCCGATTGCATTTTCAATCATTTTAAAACTGGAAGAAAGTATAGGGAAGGAGAAAGTTGGGAAATATTCCACAGGACTGCTGCTTGCGGTTGCCTATTCAGCATCCATTGGAGGTATTGCCACTCTTGTTGGTACACCACCCAATTTATCTTTTGTCCGGATTTCAGCCATTATATTTCCAAAAATGCCCGAAATTTCGTTTGCCGACTGGTTTATATTTGCTGTGCCTGTTACAATATTTGTGTTTATTGGGGCCTGGTTACTACTTTACCTGATGTACAAACCAGAAAACAGTTGGGAAGGCATCACCATAAGTGATTTTAGAAATGAATATAAATTGCTGGGAAAAGCAAAACCGGAAGAAAAAATAGTTTTTGTTTTATTCGGATTATTAATCTTTTTGTGGATATTCAGGTCAGAAATTGTTATTCAGTCGCTGGTAATACCAGGCTGGGAAAAATTATTTAATCGTCCGGATTTTATTAATGACGGAACAGTTGCAATTTTGTTTGCGTTATTGCTGTTTGTTATTCCATCAAAAACCCAAAAAGGAGAAAAACTGATGAACTGGGAAACTGCAGGTAAAATTCCGTGGGGAATTGTATTGCTTTTTGGCGGAGGTTTTGCGCTCGCGCAGGGTTTCGTCGATTCGGGACTTTCAGTTTGGTTTGGTGAACAGTTGGCAGGATTAGCCGGTGTTAAACCAATTGTACTAACATTTGCAAATGTTACACTGATTTCGTTGCTAACCGAACTCACATCGAACGTGGCCACAACCGAAATGATTTTACCCATTCTGGCTGGTTTGGCAATGGTAATAAAAATTAATCCGTTGTTATTGATGATTCCGGCTACGCTTGCGGCTTCCATGGCTTTTATGCTGCCCGTTGCCACACCACCGAATGCCATTATTTTCGGAACAAACAGAATCAGGGTTATCGATATGGTCAAAACTGGATTTCTGCTGAATTTAATCAGTATAATCATCATCACACTTGTGATGTATTTTTGGGGAATTATAGTTTTTGGAATCGATGTTGCAGTTTTTCCTGACTGGGCAATCGCTGCGAAGTAATTTTAAGGCGTAAAATTATTTTGCAAACCAATTTTAATCGAATAGTATGATTTAGAATAGGCTTTACTTTCAGAATTAATTAATAAGTTTGGGCGCTACTTTTTAAATAAATAAACAACTAATAAATATTGATGATGAATACAAACCGCAGATCTTTCATTCGGAATGTTGCTTTGGGATCAGGCATTCTTGCAACTGCACCGTTAATGTCCTCAGGTAATCTATCATCTGCCGGAGAGTTTGAACCAATTAAAGCGTCAGCGCACAAAAATCCACCCATGGCATTTAACATGTGTGGTTACGCTGCGCCAAAATTAGATAAGGTTCGGGTTGGATTTGTTGGAATCGGCGATCGTGGATCGGGTGCTGTTGAACGGATGACCTTTATTGAAGGTGTTGAAATTACTGCACTTTGCGATGTGCGTCAGGCAGCAGTTGATGGTGCACAAAAAATTCTTGCTGATGCAGGTTTGCCAAAAGCAAAGGAATTTGTGGGAAGTGACCTTACTTTTAAAGATTTATGCAACAGTGGATTATGTGACCTGGTTTATACTGCCACACCATGGGAATGGCATGTGCCTGTTGGATTGGCCGCCATGGAAGCGGGTTGTCATACTGCAATTGAAGTTTCAACTGCAAAAACCATGGACGAGTGCTGGGCGATTGTAGAAACTTCGGAGCGAACAAAAAAACACTGTGTTATTCTTGAAAATTGCTGTTATGATTTCTTCGAATTGTTGACACTGAATATGGTAAGGCAAGGTGCTTTTGGCGATTTGATTCATGGCGAAGGCGCGTACATTCACAACCTTGATTACTGGCATTTTAATAAACCAAAAGATGATAAAATGACAGATGGCGCGTACTATAAAATGTGGCGTATTCATGAAAATAAACGTAAAGCCAATGTTTATCCGACTCATGGTTTGGGACCAATTTGCCAGGCCATGAACATTAACCGTGGAGATAAAATGGATTATCTCACAGCGATGATGGGAAACGATTTTACACTAAAACAACGTATTGCGGAGAAGGCTAAGGAAGACCCGTTTTTCGAACAGTTTGTGGGTTGGGAGATGCGGGGAAATATGGATATGCAGATGATACGTACGAACAAAGGACGAACAATTTTAATTCAACACGATATTTCTTCTCCACGACCGTATTCAAGGATTCATATGCTTAGCGGTACAAAGGCGTTTGCACAGAAATGGCCGCTTCAGCATATTGCTTTTGGTCACGAGGTCGCCGATGAAGCAAAAATGAAAGAACTGGAAGAAAAATACCAGCCCGAAATTGTTAAAAGGGTTGGAGAGATGGCAAAACAGGTTGGTGGACACGGTGGAATGGATTTCATGATGGACTGGCGTTTAATTGACTGTTTGCGTAATGGATTACCAATGGATATGGACGTTTATGACGCCGCTTCCTGGAGTTGTATTACACCACTCAGCGAATGGTCGATTGCAAATGGCTCTCAACCTATCGAAATTCCTGATTTTACCCGCGGGGCATGGAAAACCAATAAACCAGTTGAAATTACCTTAAAAGGTGGCGGTACCACCGGTGTCAGAAATATTAACGATGCTGACGGAAAAGGGCAATTGAAAGTAAACTGAGATGTATAAGATAAATTTTTTCAGAATCCATTAAAATATTCTGTCCTGGCTGTTTTGGAAAAGTGTATATGGTTTAGGTGCTAATTTATCCCCGATATTTGCATAATTTCAAGCACTTGTTTATATGAATGTTGGTACAACTAAGCTGAAATAATACTGGTAATTTTTTGTCTGTAATCCCTTTTAATCATTTATGTAAAAAACAAGTCCTTTAAACCATGGAGGTTTAAAGGACTTGTTTCCTGTTTCAGATTGCATTCCTTTTTTAGGGCTCTCCTGTTCAAAAGTGTTTAGTCGTCGTCATCGTCAGCGCCTCCATCATCACCATCGTCAACCAAATCATCGTCATCGTCCACATCATCCGCCATTTGGTCAGCAATGTGATCCATGTCTGCATATTTATCCTCATAATCCTGTTTAACCTCGGTTTTCAGGAATCCATCTTCATCAAAATCATCATCATCATCCACAATCTGAACCGCTTCATTTTCAGTCATTCGAAGCATGTAATATTTGTCTTCGGTTTCAAATGGCAGAACAGTGATTTTCAGGCCATTTTTATCAAAAAAATGAATGAGATGGTCAGCAAAGCCATCAGCATAAACAAGCTTAATTTGTTGTTGAAGATCTTTATCAAGTTTGTTGTAATCTTTTATTACCCTTGGTTTATTTACTTTCATAACGAATTGGTAAGTTTGAAATACAGTAGTTTAAAATTTAATTGACTGAAACGTTTTTCGTAATATGTTTTAATGTGTTTCAGAAAAATAATCTTCGACAAATAAAGATTTTAGTAACGAATAATCCAACAGTTTTTCTTGTTTTTTTTAAATCTTTTTCTGGCGTTTTATTTTACCATAGATGCAATTCTTTTGTGTGCACCAGTGACATTGATATCCTTTTTGTTCCTGCTCAACACCGATTGAAACAATCCCGCTCACTGATTTTATAGGTGACATTAAAGATGAATCGGAAAGTGTAATTCCACAAAAATTTGAAGGCATCAGTGCAAACAACTTTTGTTGTTCAGCAACACTCCACTCGCAGTATCCGGGAGAAAACAAATCTGAAATATTAAGTCCCGTCTTTTGAATATCTTCTTTAAGAGAGGTTTGAATTTTTTCTGTTGCTTTCCCAACAGTGACCGAGCCAACAACATCAAATATAAAACCTAATAGAGGGTCGCCATTAGCCGAAACTTCTTTTGAATGTTCCGATATTTTGGCTCCTGCGGTACAAATAATTAATGCAAAAGAACTGGCATTTTTAAATTGGGAGGTTACGACTTTTGGAGGATTAAAAACCTGGTTACCAATTCTGATGGTTTGTTTATCAATTCCAACTTCATCGGTATTGAAAATTTTGTAACCTCCTCTTATTTTACAAATGGCAGGAGTGTGATTTAACGCGGAATTGATTAATTCAGGAAAGGGTTCAGGTGTAATTCCTTCTTCAAAACCCAACAGTTCCTCAATATCACTATATACTATTCCTAATTCTTCGAATGAATATTGAAATTCTTTTATCATGGATTAAATTTTTGATTTCTAAAAATAGTTTTAATTAATTGAAGTCACGTAATTTTAAAAAGAAAAGAGGAAACGTTTTTCACATTTCCTCTTTCAGTTTCTTGTTGAACAACTGCTTAAACTTCAACAATTACAATTTTCTCAATTACTTCTCCTTGTTTAATTTTATCAATAACATCCAGTCCCTCGTAAACCTTTCCGAAACAGGTGTGATGACGATCTAAATGCTGTGTTCCCTGTCTGTTATAGCAAATAAAAAATTGCGATCCACCGGTATTTCTACCTGCATGTGCCATTGAAAGAACTCCTCTTTCGTGATACTGATTTTTCCCGTCAAGTTCACAATCGACATAATAACCAGGACCTCCTGCTCCCGTTCCATCCGGACAACCTCCCTGAATTACAAAGTTGGGAATAACCCTGTGAAATGTAAGCCCATTATAAAAACCCGATTCAGCGAGTTTAATAAAATTGGCCACATTTTTCGGAGCATCCTCCTCAAAAAATTTAACCTTCATAATTCCCTTGGATGTATGGATTTCTGCTTCTTTCATATCTGTCATATTTTTAATTTTGTGACAAAAATAGAAAAACTTGTCACATAATACGAAACAGCAGTCCACCATATTTTTTATATTGATATCTTTATGGCTGTTTTTCAATCCAAAACTTTTATGATGAAACGAACATGTTTGCAGAAAAACACAAATAAAGATGAACAAACCACATGTGAGTTCCCTGCCCGACGGTCAGGCGGGCATTGCGTGAAAATGGGGATAAAGGAGATAAAGTATAACCGCCAGCTAATCAGTAACTTTAATAATTTGTACAGATGAAATTATTAGCTAATCAATCCAGAAAAGAGTTTTTTCGAAATGCGTCGTTAATTGCCGGTGGAGCTATTCTAACAAATGGTTTGTTGAGCTCGTTTAAGCAAATGCCTGGTTCTGAAATGAAACTTGGTTTAGTTACTTACCTGTGGGCAAAAGACTGGGATATCCCAACTATTATTCGCAATTGTACAGAAGCAAATATACTGGGAGTTGAACTTAGGGTTGAGCATGCCCATGGAGTTACTCTGAATTTAACCAACGCCGAAAGATTGGAAGTAAAAAGGAAATTTGCTGACAGTCCGGTTGAAATTGTTGGAATGGGTACAAACGAACAATACGACTGGCCAGAACCGGATAAATTGAAATATTCAATAGAAACTACTAAAAAATGGTTGCAATTAAGTAAAGATATCGGTGGATCGGGTGTAAAAGTAAAACCTAACCAGTTTCACGATGGTGTTCCGAAGGAAAAAACATTGGAACAAATTGGAAAAGCACTAAACGAATTAGGTAGATATGCACTTGATATGGAGCAGCAGATTCGATTGGAAGTTCATGGCAACGGTACGCAGGAATTGCCTAACATTAAAACAATTATGGATTATGTTGAAAATAAGGGGACAACTGTGTGCTGGAATTGTAACGACCAGGATTTGGACGGAAATGGATTGGAATATAATTTTAACCTGGTAAATAATAAATTTGGTGACATTTGCCACGTACGTGAGATGAATATTGGAAATTATCCATATCAGCAGTTAATGGAGTTGTTTGTGAATATGGATTACAAAGGCTGGATACTGCTTGAATGCCGTACCGATCCGGCAGATAAAGTTGCTGCATTGAAAGAGCAACGGATGGTTTGGAAAGAAATGATTACCAATGCTCAGAAAAAGTTGAAATAAATACAAAAGCCACTTTAGCTCAGTTGGTAGAGCAGCTCATTCGTAATGAGCAGGTCGCGGGTTCGAGTCCCGCAATTGGCTCAAGTTTAAAGTTCATTAAAAATACAATAAAAACAAGGGTTTCAAGCGGGTTTGAAGCCCTTTTTAATTTCACTTAAGTTTGATTTATTTTTTATTGAAACACGCATTTTGTGTCTATATATTTATAAATGTTTATAAATAGTTTATAAATTTGCACGATATTTATGTAATTATGGCAACATTTCGTGCAGTTATTCTTAAGGGCAAAATACATGTTAAAGATGACCTGACCACTAATATTAAAATTCGTGTCACCCACAACAGAAAAACCGAATATTGTGGCACCGATCTTTACATTAATCCTGATTATTTTAAAAACGGTTATGCCTCTGGCAACAATGCCGATTTTATTAATATGCGTATCCTGGATTACCTGAATCTATATCACCGCCGTTATCTCGACCTCGGGAATATGACTGCCGCTATGACAGTGAAGGAACTTAAAAACGAGATTTCCCACGACAAAACTGAAAGCATTGATTTCATAAAATTTGCCGAAGAGTATCTTGCCAATCTAAAACTTGATGGCAGGCAAGGCAGTGTGCGTGCAGTACGTGGTTTTATAAGCAATTTGAAAGCGTACCGCCCAAAGGTGCAGTTCTCCAATATTAATTCGCAATTTTTGCAGGGATTCGAAGCCTGGATGAAACGTAAAGGCATTCGCAACGGTGTGCAGTCCTACATGGCTCGTTTCAGGGTGATATTTAACCTTGGACGCG
>DATITY010000093.1:0-1503 GCA_035467235.1 Draconibacterium sp.
CTCGATGCAGGGTACAAACCTGAGAACATTGTCATTGCCGGAGAATCTGCTGGTGGCGGGTTGTGCCTTGCAACACTGCTTGCTTTGAAAGAACAACAAATACCAATGCCAGTAACCGCAGTTGCCATTTCTCCCTGGACCGACCTCACCTGTACCAGCGATTCGTACAAAACAAAAAACAGGTTTTCACCCGCGCCTTTGAATTCGTGGTTTGTTTTCAGCAAACATTACTGTGGAAACACTCCTGCAACCAATCCGTTAATTTCTCCGTTGTTTGGCAATTTGAAAGGGCTTCCTCCGCTTTTTATCAATTCGGGTGTTGACGATGAATTGTTTGATGACGGTGAAAAGTTCGCTGCAAAAGCAAAAAACGCAGGTGTTGATGTTACTTTCAGGGCGGGTACAGGAATGGTGCATTGTTACCCGCTTTTGGCGCCCATGTTTCCCGAAGCAACCCAGGCGATGAATGAAATCGTGGAATTTATCAGGCAACATTTAAAGATAAACTAAAAAGGATGGACTGACCATACTTTCAGGTTTTAATTTAGATTCAAAAGCATCGGTTTCCGGTGCTTTTTGTTTTTAACCTTAGTCATTTCCACAATCATTTATGTATTTTAACATTCTGACATTCATGCCCGCCTGAACGAATTCATTCGGGCAGGCATTCAAGCAATTACGCACTCACGCATTATAGCATTCACGCATTAAGGTATTCACGCACTCTCTTTCGCCGTTCATCTTCAAATTTCACCTGTTCACCTTAAAAAATTGGCATACTTCGAAAATATTCAGGAAATTTATACCATCAGAAAACAAAAACAGAAAACAGAAAACAATTACAATGAAAACAACAACTATTTTAACCATGATGTTATTAACAGTCATTGCCATGATGACTGCCGGCGCCTCAAAAGCCATGAGCGCAATTACGGTCTCGGACCAGGGCCGTATTTGTGGCCGCATCAGCGAATTTATTACAGGGCAGTTGCTGGCCCTTGCTTCGGTTGAACTCTTTTCTTCCATCGACTCAACACTGGTGGTGGGAACTCTGACTAACAACAAGGGCGAGTTCAATTTTTCCATGTTAAAACCCGGTGATTATTTCCTGGTTGTCAGCCTCGAAGGTTTTGCCACGAAACAGGTTCAGCCGGTCACCATTAGTAAAGACGACCGCAAAGTGGAAACGGGCGAAATTCAGCTTACAAGAACTCCGCGAAAACAGGCAAAAAACCAACCGGCCAAACATGTAACTTATGCCAGGTCAACCTGGTAAACCATTTGTATAACCGTTAATTCTATTTCAATAAAAAAACCTGAAAAAATGAAACAATTTTTTATCTCCGCATCGGGCCTGGATGCCCGTGGTGTTGGTCCGCGCATCATGCTCGCCACCGCACCGGTTTTGGCCGCCGCCATTTTTTTCGAAATCAAATCAGCGCCGTTTACCGAAATTGTACCCGGAAAAAGCGCTGAAGCGATTATTATTGGCTGGATTTGGCT
>DATITY010000094.1:0-1597 GCA_035467235.1 Draconibacterium sp.
AGAGGTTACAATATGAACCTTCTAAAAGAAACTATTTGTGAACTCGAAGAAAACGGGCAACTTTCAAATCATTTCCTTCCCCATAAATTATCAGGCGGTTTTAGCGGATATTGGGAAGCTCATTTAAAACCGGATTGGTTG
Source organism: Draconibacterium sp. (assembly GCA_035467235.1). GTDB lineage: Bacteria > Bacteroidota > Bacteroidia > Bacteroidales > Prolixibacteraceae > Draconibacterium. The sequence continues at coordinate 142 of DATITY010000094.1, forward strand.
TTGATTTGGAAAGTAATTCCGGAAGAACAGGAAATCTGGCTCACAAGAACAGGAACACATTCTGATCTTTTCTAATGAATTACATTCTAAATACCTCATTTTCAGACAATAACCCTGATACTTGAACTCTGCCCTTTCTCTCTGCCAGCAACAACAGCAGGAGACAAAAGGCAGTAGGCTTTGATTCCACTGACCAGTGAACATTGATCATTGACCAAGCATCCAGTATCCAGCAACCACTAGCAGCAGGCAGTCCTTTTCCCAATGACCAGTGACCAATTCCCAATGACCAATGACCAACTTCATGTAAAATCCGACGTCCTCACAAGTGATCATCCTGACCGAAATCTCGTTTTTGTGAACAATTTTGGGAATTCTGACTTATGCCAGAAACTGAAAAACATGTGTTCGTAAAAAAATCAACCGATTCGTGAGTAAAAACAGGCGTTTCATGAATAAATACAACACTTTCGCCTGAGAAAATTTATTTTTCATTTTGGGACGCTATTGAGATACAACCTATTGATTTTTTTCGTAACTTTTTTTCACGGTTTTATTGAGAAAAAATAAGGGTTTTCGAAATACAACCACAACTAACTTTTTACTGCACCAATGGAAAAGCCCGACTACTGTTTTCCGTGTGTATTTTTTTTTAATTCAGGATGTTTTGGATAGCAAAGTTTCTGAAGAGATTCTGTAATGCCATGCAATGGACAGCGGCGCATTACAACATTTACAAATCCCGTGTTATTTTTTATCATGACGATGTTTTGCCATTGGGTAGACATTAGAACTTATATATGATCTGAACACAATTAGTTTAACTCTAAATTCTTTAACATGAAAAAAATTACACTTTTTTTACGAGCAACCCGGGCAGCGATGACAGCGATGTTGGCGGGGTTGGCGGGGTATTGATTCTGGTTAAAAGCCGGCATTGCGAGTGATTAACACGAAAACCAATTATTTATATAAAATAAATTATGCTGTTATTTCTATCAATATCAGGTATTTTTCTGTCTGTTATTTTGTTAGTTTTCCATGTTAATAATTATAAATCTTCCTTTTACCTGGGTGGCTTCTTTTTTCTAATCAGCTTGTACAGTCTCACTCAGTATGTGTTGTTTTATTCAAAATCAGTGTTTCTTATCGGTGTTTTTTTTATCAATACCGGTTTCCTCTCCTATCTAATCGGGCCGATGTTGTTTTGGTATGTACGGTGCGTTTTAACCGATAATCACTGTTTTTCGGTCAGGGATGTTTGGCACTTTTTGCCTATGGCAATTTATTTAATCGCCATTCTGCCTCATATCATATTGCCCTGGCCGGAGAAAATGGAGATTGCGGCCAAAATAATTGACGACCCGGCATTTATTGCAGCATATAAAGGCACCCTTTTAAACTGGATACTTCCTGGTATTGCAGTTTATATGATTCGCCCCATCCTGGTTTTGGG
>DATITY010000095.1:0-3003 GCA_035467235.1 Draconibacterium sp.
ATCCACTTCAGCGCGGCCTTCAACCTTATCAAAAATCACATAACCGTTCAGAAATGTATTTTCGCTTCGTATCATTTGCGGCCCGCGGGTGTATGTGATGTCGGCCAGTTCGCCAAGCGGCACCTGAACTCCTGTCATTGAAGGGACAAGAATACTTTTTATATCTTCAGGCGTTGAACGCAATTCGCGTGCATATCGAACACGAATAGGGAATCGTTCCCGACCTTCAACCGAAGAGGTCAAAGCCATTCCGCCAACAGCAACCTGCAAAACCTCCTGAACATCCTGAACCGTCATCCCGTAGCGGGCAATAGCAGGCCTGTTCAGTTTTATTTCGATATACGGAGCGCCGACAGCGCGGTCATAAAAAACAGAAGGAGCTTTTATTGTTGGAACTTCCTTTAATAAGGTCTCAAGTTCAATCCCTGATTTTTCGATGGTCTCCAAATCAGGTCCAAAAACCTTAAGTCCCATGGGCGCCCGCATACCGGTTGACAGCATTACCAGCCGGGTTTGAATGGGTTGCAACCGGGGTGCAGAAGTTAATCCGGGAATGTTGGTAACTTTTATAATTTCATTCCAGATATCGTCGGGTGATTTTATTTCGGGCCGCCATTGTCTGAAATTATCACCATTTTTATCTGGAATCAGCTCTTCCTTTTTTAATTTTCGATACCCATCGCGTTCGCGGTTGTAAGTCGATCCATCCTGAAGCAGGAAATTTCCTTCCTTATCAACCTTAAATTGCATACGATGACCGTTTTCGTCCAGAATAAATTCAGGCAAATAATTGATCGTATTTTCAAACATTTGTACCGGTGCCGGGTCCAAGGCTGAGTTGATGCGCCCCCATTTCCCAACGGCAATCTCGACTTCGGGGATGGCAGACAATCGTTTGTCGAGAATTTCAACATACTCCTGATTCATTTCGATACCACTGTGTGGCATGCTTGTCGGCATCAGCAGAAAAGAGCCTTCGTCGAGTGCCGGCATAAATTCCTTGCCCAAACCCGGGAATGTTTTGCCGAAATTTTGCCAGGCAGTTGTTTTCTGAATGTTCCCGGGCATGAATGCAAAAACACGGTGTACACCTTGCCAGGCCAACATTCCAAAAAGAATGGTAACCAGCGGAATGATCATAAATTTCCATTTGTTGCGCAACGACCACCTTAAAATTGGAACATAGTAATAAACAATCAGTGAAAGAATTGACAGGATTATGGCAATAATTAACCCAACAAATATATAATTGGAGAAGTTGCTGTTATGGGCGCCCAGCGGTAACCATTTAACTGCCAGAAAATATGTCGCAAACAACAGGGTTATGACAATATTGATAAGATTGGTGAAATGTTTACGGTTTTCGGGCCAGCGCGGAGCCATCAGATTATTAATCCCGATGGCTGTAAGCGCCAGCGCGGGCCAGGTTCGCCAGATAGCTACAATCAGCACACCCGCCACAATCAGCACCCAGTTTAAAATCCTTCGTGTCTTTTTGGTATCTGTGCGAAAGTTAAAAAGATAATAAGCCAAAGTGGGCAGAACTATCATTCCCAACAGGTAAGAAGCCAACAGAGCGAAAGTCTTGGTAAAGGCCAAAGGTGTAAAAAGTTTTCCTTCGGCACCTTCCATAACAAAAACAGGTAGAAAACTCACCACTGTGGTAGCGAGTGCCACAGTAACTGCACCCCTGACTTCAGAGGTGGCTTCATAAATAACTTTTACAAGGTTTCTTCCCCTGACATTTTTGTTTTCGGGCATTTCAAGATGGCGGATGATATTTTCAACATCCACAATCCCGATATCGACCATTACACCAATCGCAATTGCAATGCCTGAAAGTGCAACAATATTGGCATCAACACCCATCCATTTCATTGCGATGAAGGTCATCAGCACTCCAACTGGTAACAGAAACGAAACAATGACAGATGCCCTAAGATTAAAGATTAAAACTATTATAACGATAATGGAGATAAGTATTTCGTGCGATAAACCGGATTCCAATGTTCCGATTGTTTCCTGTATCAAACCCGTGCGGTCGTAAAAAGGAACAACTGTAACTTTGGAAACTGTGCCATCAGGTAATGTTTTGGAAGGCAGTCCCGGTTCAATTTCCGCGATTTTCTTTTTGACATTGTTGATTACTTCCAAGGGATTTGAGCCATAACGGGCAACAACTGCCGCCCCAACAGCTTCAACTCCGTCTTTGTCCAAACCTCCGCGGCGGGGAGCAGGCCCAAATGTGACTTTTGCCACATCACGAATCCGCACAGGCACATTGTCACGAACTGTAACTACAGCTTCATTCAAATCATCCAGGTTTTTTATATAGCCCAATCCGCGGATTACATATTCCACTTTGTTTAATTCGATGGTTTCGGCGCCAATATCCAGATTACTTTTGCTCACTGCCTGCATCACGTCCATTACGGAAACGTTAAAAGCTTTCAGCGCATTTGGATCGACATCGACCTGATATTCCTTTACATAACCACCAATGCTTGCTACCTCTGAAACTCCACTTGCCGATGAAAGGGAATATTTCACATAAAAATCCTGAATGGTTCTAAGTTCCTGAGGATCCCAGCCACCAGCCGGTTTGCCTGTTTTTGGGTCGCGGCCTTCCAACGTGTACCAGAAAACCTGTCCCAAGGCGGTTGCATCAGGCCCCAGTGATGGTTGGACTCCCTGCGGCAAAGTACCGGGAGGCAGCGAATTGAGTTTTTCGAGAATGCGAGATCGGCTCCAATAAAACTCAATATCATCGTCGAAAATCAGGTAAATAAACGACATGCCAAACATGGAAGTACTGCGGATGGTTTTTACTCCCGGAATACCAAGTAAGGAAGTACTGAGCGGGTAAGTTATCTGGTCTTCAATGTCTTTTGGAGAACGACCCATCCATTCGGTGGCAACAATTTGCTGGTTATCGCCAATATCGGGAATGGCATCCACAGGAATCGGGTCGCGCGGCAGCATCCCGGTATGCCAGTTGAAAGG
>DATITY010000096.1:0-3270 GCA_035467235.1 Draconibacterium sp.
AATCGTCCCATTAAAAAAATGAAAGAAGTGAATGTTATTGGCACTGAAATAAAAGCGCTGAACAACACTATTTCATTTAAACCACACGAAGTAAAATTCATTGAAATAGAATTGTAAAAATGTACATTTACAGACAGGCATCTTTTGAGCCTGTCTGTTTAATGTTCTTTTCTGATTCTGTAAGATGCAATAAAAGCCGTTTTCGATTTCTGTCAGCAAAGGCAATACAAAACGTCTGTTGATTATATCAAATTTTAGAGAAATAAAATGAAAATCATAAACATCTTTTTCGTTTTGGTATTATTGTCGGCATGTACCCCGGGTTTGAAAGATAAGCAGGAAATTGTGTTTTCAGACCTCGTCAATCCCCTGATCGATACAGACAATCCGAGATTCGATTATTTTGCATCTGCTACGGTTCCTTTTGGTATGGTGGCATTGTCTCCCGACACAAAACATGGAGAACTCTGGAATTCGGGATACAGGTATGACGATGAATATATCCTGAATTTTTCCCATGTTCACAATGCACAAACGGCAGGAATTCCAATAATGCCTGTTGTCGGGCCATGCAGGGGAAATCTGGGTTTGGAGGCAAATAAATCACGTTTCAGCCACGACAAGGAAATCGTAAAGCCGGGATTTCACAAGGTATTTCTTGAAGATTCTGGTATTACTGCTGAACTTACAGCAACATGCAGGGTTGGGATGCACCGTTATACATTTCCCAAAACCAGTGAGGCAAATATTCTGTTTGACCTTGGCGCACCAATTGGGCCAACTAAAATGTTACATGCCTACGCCCGCAAAACAGGCGTAAGCGAAATTGAAGGATATTCGGTTATGGCTCCGACTTTCAGGCGGAAAAAACCCTTCATTGTACATTTTGTTGCACAGTTCGACAAACCATTTTCTGATTTTGCCGGTTGGGTAAAAAGTGAATCTGGCGATACAACCGTTTTGGTAAATCCTGTTGAAGATATTGTAAGTGGCGAGGGCAGTGGTGTTTATGTTTCATACAATAATTTAAATGAAGGTGAAAAAATACTTGTCAAGGTTGCTGTTTCATTTGTAAGTGCGCAAAATGCCCGGATGAATCTGGAAACTGAATTGCCGCACTGGGATTTCGACAGAGTTGTTGCTGATGCTTCACAGGCATGGAATGATTACCTGGGGAGAGTGGAAGTTGAAGGTGGTACACACGAACAACAGGTTAAATTATACACCGATTTAATGCACACTGCTTCAAAAAGAATTGCCAGTGATGTTAATGGTTCTTATGCCGATTGGACTGGCAATGTACCTGTAATCAGACAGGTGCCGCTTGATGAAAATAAAAAACCAGTTCGTCATTTTCTGGATGGTGACGGTTTGTGGGGTTCGCAATGGAACCTGAATATTTTATGGTCGCTGATATATCCCGAATATGGTAACTGGATGGCGGAAACTTTCCTCGATTATTACAGGAATGCAGGAATGATGGAAAGGTGTTCGTGGGGAGGAAATTATACTTACGTTATGGTTGGCGATCACACAGTCCCTTTGCTGGCCGCACTTCTATCAACTCAACGCGCCACTTTTGATCCCGAATTGGCATACACAGCATCCCGTAAAAATGCTTTCCCCGGAGGAATTCGCGACCGGGCTGGTTACGAGGCAGGGCCAAATCCGGCAGGTGGTGGAATAGACTGGTTTATTTCTCTGGGATATGTTCCTGTGGAAATTGCAAACCGGGGCGATGGATATCACAGGGGAGGATCTGCAATGACACTTGAATACGCTTATCAGGATTGGTGCATCTCAAAAATGGCGAAATCGATGGGAAAAGCTGAAGATGAAAAATTATTTCTCAACCGTTCTGAGAATTGGAGGAATGTTTTTGATTCCACGGTTGGGTGGGCACGCCCGCGGCATGAATCAGGCGAATGGATGGCAGGATTTTCCCCGGTTTCAACCGATGCAAAATTCAATGGTCCGGGTTTTATTGAAGGAAATTCGGCTACTTATTCGTTTTATGTGCCACAAAACATTGAGGGTTTAATAACCGAAATAGGCGGGAAAACAGAATTCATCAATAAACTTGATTCTAATTTTGTCAAAGCCACTCCTTACCGATTTATAACACCGCATGGCGAACATGGAACCGGCTGGGTTGATTACGAAAATCAGCCTTCATGTTCAATGGCTCATCTTTTTAGTCATGCCGGGGCACCATGGAAAACCCAGTATTGGGTAAATCAGGTAAAAAAAATTACCTATGGTGGAACAGATCCGTACAGCGGTTACAACGGTGACGAAGACCAGGGACAATTAGGTGCACTTGGCGTTTTAATGGCCATTGGTTTATTCGATGTTCAGGGATGCGTTGGTGAAGCACCTGACCTTGAAATTACTACTCCCTTGTTTGATAAAATCGTATTGACTTTTCCAACAGTAAATAATCCTGGTACGAATTCAAAATTCGAAATTGTAGTGAAAAGAAAAACTCCCGGTGATATTTACATTCAAAAAACCTTGCTAAATGGAGTTGAATGGAATAGTTTTAAATTTCCGGTTTCAACCTTTTTTAAAGGCGGAAAACTGGAAATTGAAGTGGGACCTGAACCAAATAAACAATGGGGAATTGAATCATAAATAGATATTTTCAAATTAATCTCATGATGATATGAAGAAGATTAACGTTGCTTTTTTAATGAACCGGTTAGCTGTTTTAGCGGTAATTGTATCACTATTTTCTGCATGTTCCAAAAACGATCCTACTGTTTATGTTGATCCGAACATTGGTGGAGTGGCGCCGCTGCTAACAACAAAAAATCCAACGGTCCATCGTCCCAACAGCATGGTTCGCATTTTTCCGGTAACAGAACCGGGACTCAGCGACCGTTTTTTATCCGACAATATTTACGGATTTGCCTTTAATATGCCAGCTTACCGCATGGGGCATGTTACAGAACTGATGCCGATGCACGGGCAAATAGAAACAAATAGAAATATAGCCGCAGCATTTTACGACCATGATTTGGAAGAATTGCATCCCTGGTATCATAAAGTCATTTTGGAAGAACCGGGAATTATCGCCGAATGGACAACAACTGAAAGAGCTGCTTTGTACCGGTTTAATTTTTCTGTAAAGGATTCCAATCATGTCGTTTTCCGCACCCGTGGCAATGGGCACATTGAAATAAACGGCAATTCAGTTAGCGGATGGGAAGAGTTTGAGAATACCCGACAGTATTTTTATATAACAGCGAACCAGCCATTTGCAAAATT
>DATITY010000097.1:0-8666 GCA_035467235.1 Draconibacterium sp.
TGTACAAATCAGTCATTAAAATGCAAAGGTATTTATATATTGAAAAACAAAACTGTTATTTTAGTCGTGATTATATAAAATATGAACATCTTAAATGACTTATGATACAAATCAAACTTCTGCATAAGGAACCCGATGAAAAATGCTATGAAATCCTCAAATCAGCGATTGTTGAAAACAAAGATTTAAAGAAATTCAATATCGATAAAAAAACACTTTTACAAAACCTCCCTGAAAAACTGGTAAATGAGTTTCTTGATTTTTTAGGCCCGGTCGGCCAACATCGTCACATTACATTACAACTTATAAAAGAAGGAAGAATAATACTCCATTGCTGGGAAGACGAATTTGAAGAAAACTGGAGAGATTAGTTTTGTCTAAAAATCTTAAAATCAGAAAAACTATTTGATTGATGAAGTAAATAAACCAAAACTGAGCTAAATGCAATTACGACTTTAATAAGCAGGCTCGAAATGAAGTGATTTGATTATTGACAGTAATAAAGAATTGAAAATGAGCTCCCTGGTATTGATGCTGCATCAATCAAAATACTTTATGAAAGAGCAAATTCCTTAATTCTTAATTTGCGGGTTTCTTTTGAAGATACAATTAAATTTCATAATGATTTTTTAAACGAAAACTGAAATACATTACAAAAATAACTGGCTGAAGTTGAGTTTCATTTTTCAAATAAAAAAATCACAAAAACAGGTGAACCAAACCCTTTAATTTTGGTTCCTTTGTAAAACCAAAAATTAAAAAATGGCAGACAAAATTTCAGATCCAATTGGCCGGTTAATGGGCCTTCGGTACAAATCGCACCCCTGGCACGGTGTTTTTCTCGGAAAAGATGCCCCGGTAGAAGTTACTGCTTTTATCGAAGTAGTTCCAACGGATACAGTAAAATACGAAATCGATAAAGACAGCGGTTACCTCAGGGTTGACAGACCACAGAAATTTTCGAATGTGGTTCCGGCGTTGTACGGTTTTATTCCGCAGACTTTCTGCGGAGATTTGGTTGGTGAATACTGCAATGAAAAAACCGGCAGGAAAGATATTAAAGGTGATGGCGACCCCATCGATATTTGCGTACTTACCGAAAAAACACTGTCACACGGTGATTTGCTGGTTAATGCACGGCCCATTGGCGGATTCAGAATGATCGACGGCAACCAGGCCGACGATAAAATTATTGCGGTACTGCGAAACGATACGGTTTACGGACATTTCAGGAACATCGACGAAGTGCCGAAAATTGTTATTCAGCGGCTTGAACACTATTTTCTTACCTACAAAGATATGCCGGGAGAAGACCGATACACCGAAATTCCTACTACTTACGGGGTTGAAGAAGCTCACGAGGTGATAAATCGTTCAATAGAAGATTACCACAACAAATTTGATAATCTCGGTAAATTACTTACCTGAAACTATCGGTAAATTTTCCCAACCGGATATCGTTTCCATGTTTTTTCCAGCCACTCTGTGTTGTTGTAAATGTACGCCAGTTGTGCCCTGTGGTTTTTGGCAAATTCAGGATCAGCTTTTTTCTTTTCCTGAAATTTTGCTTTAAATTCAGGATGTTCATTCAGGTATTTTAAAGCATTTTCTTCAAATCCGTAAGAGGAAAAATATTCGCGTTGATCGAGAATGTTGTCAAAAAAGTTCCATCGGAAAAATGAATCGGAAGCTTTTGGTTCGAACATTTCTATCAGGAATTTTATTTTTGCCTGACGAACAGGAATAACCAAATCACCGGCATAGTATTGAAAGCGCTGGTTCTCACTTTGCGTGGTTACTTTGTCGTGGTAATAATGACCGTTGTATGGTTTTGCAGGACTGGTAAATTCATCAATATAATCAACTGTCACTTCAATTAAACTATCGTTTTTTAACCTAGAATAACCGATGTTTAACAAGTTCATCCTTTCAACAATATCGCGGTAACTTTGGGGCAGAATATAAAATTCGGGCACCATAACGGTTTCTGTTTGAACGAAAGTATCAAAATATTTTACTTGTTCTGTATAAGGTTTCGAGGTGTCATAACCAAACCGTTTCAGTCCGGTAACCGGGCTAATCTGGTTTTCGTCCACTTCATATCCTTTAAATTCAATCATCCGGAATTTTGTTGTATCCAACTTGTAAGCAACCGGATATTGCCTGATATCCATTGATTCCTTAATTCCATCGACACGTGATTTTTTAATGGCTTCACTGTTTTCTGAAGTGAATTCTGCCAAAACCTGAAAAAACTGGTACAACGATTTCACCCTTTCGGGGTATGCTTTGTAAATTTCATTTTCAGTCATCATTCCGTAACTATGAAACATGGACGCAAATCCGGATGAATAACGCGGACCTTCCTGTGACATTGCAATACCTTGTTTTGGGTCGTCAAAAATATAATTTACATACGGAATGAGTTCAAATTCTCCTTTTTTCATCCCGCTGTACAAATCGGGTATTAGATTATTGCGGATAAAGTTTTCCATTACCGGAGGAAAAAGTGCGGGTGATGGCGGGATAAGTGTAATGCTGTACTGGTGGTTAGAACCATTGGTAGTGTGGGTATCGAGGAAAACATCGGGATTCCATTCTGCGAAAATTTTACTGAAACTGCGGGCGTTTTCAGAATCGCACTTGGTAAAATCACGGTTCAGGTCGAGGTTGGCATAATTGCCTCGAAACCCGGTTTCATAAGGAGTTGTTTGCCCAGAACGGTTGTAGGCGCTGCGGTTCAGGTGGCCGCCGATGTTGTAAACTGGGATAATTATAATTACAGTGTTTTCTAGTAATTTGGCCATTCCGTCTTTGTTTCGAAGAATGTCGTCAGCAAATTCGAGACTGGCATCAATTCCTTCGGATTCACCCGGATGAATACCATTATTGATAAGCAGAATGGTTTTGCCCTGCTGTCTTATTTTTTCGGGATTGAATTCCGGTTCGTTGTTGATTACAAACAGATGCAACGGTTTTCCGCAGTCGGTTAATCCTTTCTCGAGCAAAACTGCATTTTCATAGTTTTTGTCGAGTAACTTGTACATCTCAATTACTTCAGCGTAGGTGGGGGTGTAGTTTTGTTCGTACGTCAGGTTAAGCAGGGCGGATTTTTGGGCAAAAACAGAAATTGAAATACAAAATATCAGGATTACAAAAAGCAGTTTCTTCATAATTTCTTTCTTTCCATATTGATATTTGAGTACCTGAATCCGTTCTTTTCATCAAATAAATCCTCTCGGGCGGTTTCTGTCCATTCCGCATATTTAATTTCAGGGAAATAAACATCAGCTTCAAAAGGTTGGTGTACAAGCGTGAGATAAAGTTTCCCTGCCAGTGGATAAAACTGACGATAAATCATGCCACCGCCAATTACAAAACTTTCAGGTTCGTCTTTCACTTTTTCAATGGCTTCTTCAATCGAAAAAACCACTTCACAACCCGAAAAAACATCATCTTTTTTGTCGGTAATCACAATGTGTCTCCGGTTGGGGAGTGGCCATTTGGGCAGCGAAAGCAGTGTGTTCCGTCCCATAATCAGACTGTGCCCGGTGGTGATTTCCTTAAACCGTTTCAAATCGGTTGGCAGGTGAAATAGTAATTCGTTGTTTTTGCCAATTGCGAAATTCTCGCCAATGGCGACTATAATGGAAATGTTTTTGTGAATCATTTTTTTTGCTTTAAACCGCTACATCGCCTTTAATATGCGGATGAGCCTGATAATTTATCAATTCAAAATCTTCAAATTTAAAATCGAGAATATTCTTTACCTCAGGATTGATTTTCATAACTGGCAACGGAAAAGGTTCGCGGGTAAGTTGCAGTTTTGCCTGTTCCAAATGGTTCGAATAAATATGAACATCGCCAAATGTATGCACAAAATCACCGGGCTGCAAACCTGTTACCTGCGCCATCATTAATGTTAACAAAGCGTACGATGCAATATTAAAGGGTACGCCCAAAAAAACATCGGCGCTGCGCTGGTACAACTGGCACGAAAGTTTTCCGTCGGCAACATAAAACTGAACAAGAATATGGCAGGGTGGCAGATTCATTTTATCCAACTCTCCTACATTCCAGGCACTAACAATATGACGTCGTGAGTCAGGATTATTTTTTATCGAATCAACAACTTTGGTAATCTGGTCTATGTGCTGTCCGTCCGGGGTTGGCCAGCTGCGCCACTGGTAGCCGTAAATGTGGCCGAGATCGCCATTTTCATTGGCCCATTCGTTCCAGATGCGGACACCGTTATCCTGCAGATATTTAACGTTGGTATCTCCTGCCAAAAACCACAGTAACTCGTAGATGATTGATTTCAGGTGCAATTTTTTTGTTGTAATCACCGGAAAACCTTCGTTTAAATTGAACCTCATCTGGTGACCAAACCGGCTGATTGTACCGGTTCCGGTGCGGTCTGATTTTTTAGTTCCTTCTTTTAAAATGGTTTCCAGAAGATTTAAATACTGTCTCATTTTTTTTCAGTTTGCTGCAAAAATAGTTTTTTGAAAGTATTGGGTTCGATTTAAGTACATTTAAATATTCACAATTGTCCAGGATTTGTTAACCTGATTTATGAGATTTTTTGTCTGGATGTGTGAATAAATTTGGGAATGTAGCAGCTCGTTTTCTTCGATATTTTCATTCAGAATTGAATGTTTGTCCCGCATTTTTTACAAAATTCAGCATCATCATCGTGTTTGTCGAACAAACATTTTGGGCAAATCTGTGTATTCTTTTGCACAGTTGATTTTATCATTTCAGCAGTAACAATTCCTGTTGGGACTGCAATTATGGCGTAACCCATAATCATTACAAGGCTGGCGATAAACTGTCCGACCGGTGTTTGCGGACTGATATCTCCGTAACCAACAGTGGTTAATGTTACAATTGCCCAGTAAATACTTTGAGGAATACTGGTAAATCCATTTGTTTCGCCTTCAACCAGGTACATAATTGTGCCCATAATTACCACAATCATTAAAACAAAAAAGATGAATACGGATATTTTTTCGCGACTTGCCCACATTGATTTGGCAAGAAATCGTCCGGCGGATGTATAACGGGTGAGTTTCAGAATCCTGAAAACCCGAAGTAACCTGAGAATACGAATAACGATAAGACTTTGAGAGCCAATTATTAATAAACTCAGGTAGGTTGGGATTACTGAAAGGAAATCGATAATTCCGTAAAAACTAAAAATATACCGGAAAGGCCTTTTCACAATTAAAATCCGGAGTAAATACTCCATTGTAAACAAGACGGTAATTATCCATTCCAATATGATTAATATATTGCGATATTTGACGTTAACAGAATGAATACTTTCGAGCATAACTAAAACTACACTTATCAAAATAACGAACAGCAGAACCAAATCAAAGATTTTACCTGCACGTGTGTCGGCTTCAAAAATAATTTCGTAAAGGCGGTCTTTTGTGCTTTTCATAATCGATTTTCAGGAGTTTAAATATATCAATTTAAGGTGTAAAACAAAAAAAGCCTTTCGCCGTGTAACGAAAAGCTTTTTTCTCAGAGTTTGTAAATCTTCAAAAAATATAACGATCAGTTTTTATAATAGGATAGTTTCAACTTCCTGATAAGGCAGATTGAAAGCTCCAGCGACTCCTTTGTAAACCACTTTTCCTTCAACAACATTTAATCCCTTGCGCAGCGGGACACTGTCGATGCAAGCCTTTTTCCAGCCTTTTTCAGCAATCTGAATTGCAAACTGAAGCGTGGCATTGGTAAGTGCAATGGTTGAAGTGCGCGGCACAGCGCCCGGCATATTGGCAACACAGTAATGAATTACATCGTCGATAATAAAAACAGGTTCGGCATGTGTTGTTGCCGAGGTGGTTTCAAAACATCCGCCTTGATCAACAGCTACGTCAACCAGAACCGTTCCGGGGTGCATTGTTTTCAGCATATCGCGTGTTACCAGATGCGGTGCTTTTGTGCCTGGAATTAAAACAGCGCCGATAATTAAATCGTGTGTTCTTACCATTTCACGAATATTGTAGTCATTGCTCATTCTGGTTTTTACATTGGCAGGCATAATATCATCGAGATAGCGGAGACGTTTCAGCGATACGTCCATAATGGTAATATCGGCGCCAAGTCCGGCAGCCATTTTTGCAGCTTCAGTCCCTACAATTCCACCGCCAATAATCAGCACTTTTGCAGGCATCACCCCCGGAACACCCCCCAGTAAAACTCCTGAACCCCCGTATGTTTTTTCGAGGTATTTAGCTCCTTCCTGAACAGACATCCTTCCGGCCACTTCGCTCATTGGGACCAGCAGCGGAAGCGAACCATCTTCGAGTTCAACAGTTTCGTATGCCAGACAGATTGAGCCATTATTTATCATTTCCATCGTCAGGGTTTCTGATGATGCAAAATGAAAATAGGTATATAAAATCTGACCTTTTTTAATCAGTCTATATTCCGATTCAATCGGCTCTTTTACCTTGATAATCATTTCAGCAATTCCATAAACATCCTCAATGGTGGGCAACATAATTGCACCAGCGTTTATGTAATCTTCATCTTTAAAACCACTGCCTTTGCCACCACCAGCCTGAACATACACTTCGTGGCCACGTTTTACCAACTCTGCAGCGCCTGCCGGAGTAAGCGCAATTCGATTCTCGTTATTCTTGATTTCTTTTGGGACTCCAATAATCATTTCAGTATAATTTAATTTATTTTCGACCGTCAAAAGTAGGCAGGCAGCAAGTATAAAAACATGATAAAAATTAATGATCCGGAAGATTTAAGATATTAAACAACATTAGGTTTGATACGTTAACAGACTGGAAGTTAAATTTTTAATATTATTTCAAATTGAAAAATTTTAATATCTGTCAATTTCAATTTGATACTTGTATATTTGCGTTTTTTATAAAAATATATTTAACAACATGCCATCAGTATCAGACAGGGGTAAATTAATGCCCGATTCGCCTATTCGTAAATTGGCTCCTTTGGCCGATAAAGCCAAGGAAAAGGGAAGAAAAGTATATCATTTAAACATCGGCCAGCCCGATTTGCCAACACCACAAGTGGCGATGGACGCGATTAGAAATATCGACAGAAAAATACTGGAATATTCTCCCAGTGAAGGGATACGTTCGCTCAGAAGCAAACTGGTTGGCTACTATAAAAGATTTGATATTGATGTTAATATTGAAGATATTATAATTACCACAGGTGGAAGCGAAGCGGTAACTTTTGCATTTATGAGTTGTTTGGATCCGGGTGACGAAATTATCGTACCCGAACCGGCTTATGCCAATTACGAAGCTTTTGCGATTGTGGCCGGGGCAAAAATAAAACCCATTGTTGCCCGCATTGAAGATGGATTTGCTTTGCCACCGGTTGAAGAATTTGAAAAACTGATTACCCCGAAAACCAAGGGGATTTTAATTTGCAACCCAAACAACCCGACCGGATATTTGTACACGCAGGAAGAGATGGATGCAATTCGCGACCTCGTGAAAAAATACGATTTATATCTTTTCTCCGATGAGGTTTACCGCGAGTTTTGTTACACAGGTGCGCCCTATATTTCGGCATTTCATCTTGAGGGAATTGAGCAAAATGTAGTGTTAATCGATTCGATGTCGAAACGTTACAGCGAATGTGGATTGCGCATCGGCGCGCTCATTACGAAGAATGTTGAAGTGAGGCGCAACGTAATGAAATTTTGCCAGGCCCGTTTAAGTCCGCCGCTGATTGGCCAGATTGCCGCCGAAGCATCCATCGATGCCGATCCAAAATACATGCTGAACAACTACAACGAATATGTCAATCGTCGTAAGTTCCTGATTGACGGGCTAAACCGCATTAATGGTGTATATTCTCCAATTCCGATGGGAGCGTTTTACACCGTGGCTAAAATCCCGGTTGATGATGCTGATAAATTTTGTGCCTGGCTTTTGTCGGATTTTGAGTATGAAAACCAGACCTTATTTATGGCGCCTGCCACCGGATTTTATACCGATCCAAAAAACGGTATCGACCAGGTTCGAATCGCGTATGTTTTGAAAAAGGAAGATTTGGCAGTCTGCCTGAAAATTCTGGAAGAAGCGCTGAAAGTTTATCCTGGCAGCAAGGTGCGGGAAAAAGTGGATGAAATTGCGAGTTCTTAAAATCTCATAATTTTCATTTTTTCGTAAGTTTGAAGAAATATTACAACAATGTACTTAAATAATTTATCATTTACAGCGGTTTTTGTTGAAGTTCCAAAAGGAGGTGATTCTGCGTATGTGGAAGAAATTCCAGGAGCGAATTCTCAGGGAGAAACTTTGGAAGAAGCAAAAGAGAATTTAATGGAAGCGCTACAAATGGTTTTAGAAACAAATAAAATTCTTTGTTAAAAAGATTTGTAAAGATTTGGATATTGATACTCCAGAGGGAAAATAAAAATTCCGGTTTGAGCCGTCAAACCGGAATTTTTTTCCTACTCCCTCTCCTCAGGAGAGGGCTGGGGAGAGGCTTTTTATCCTCTCCATTGCTTCCAGTACATTTTCCCTGTCGGCAAAAGCAGAAAAACGGAAATATCCTTCGCCAGCCGGTCCAAATCCTGAACCGGGTGTTCCAACCACGTTGGCGTCGTTTAAAAGTTTATCGAAAAATTCCCACGATTTCATTCCGTTTTTGGT
>DATITY010000098.1:0-12935 GCA_035467235.1 Draconibacterium sp.
GTTACAGGCAAACGGCCGGCCGGATTATAATCTCCAAACAAAACATCGGCAACAGCATTTCCACCTTCCTGCCCCGGGTAACCGGCAGAAATAATGGCATCCAGATTTTCGTTTTCCCAGTTAACAGCGACTGCGCTTCCATTCAGCAAAACCAAAATGGTTGGTTTCCCGGCGGATTTAATGGCTTTTACCAAATCCTGCTGCGTTTGCGGAAGATTAAGATGAGTGCGGTCTCCACCTTCAAAACCATCAACCTTAATTGGCATTTCCTCACCTTCCAAACGTTGCGACAAACCTAAAACCAAAATAACCGCATCAGCTTTTTTGGCTGTTTCAACCGCTTCTTCTTTCATCTTTTGATTTGGAAGCGACCACAACAGTTTTGCATCGCCATCACCAAAATTGTTTTTGTATTCGTACACAAATTTGTATTTCATACCGGCTTCAAGTTCCACTGCTTTTTCATGATGAAATGCGTGATGTTCCGAATTATGAGTCAGAATTTTCTCACCCTCGAGCCAGACATCCAAAATTGGCATTCCCCAGCTTCCGATTTTATAAGTCCCCGAAACCTGAGGAACAAGATATCCGGTCCAGCGAACACTGAAATTATCGCTGTCGAGACCTCCTGCCGGCGAACCTGATTCCCAGTAAAAATCAATGTTTTTATCTGTCCTTGTAAATGCCGGTTCACCATCCAGTTTTGCATTGGCGTAATATTCGCCGGTCACACCTGGTTTGCCTTCGGCAGTTAATAAATATTCACCCGGAATTGGTTGCAGGTTGCTTACTCCTTCCGCCAGATGAGAACCTTCAGCAAACAAAATATTTGTGTTTTTCAGTTTGTTTTTTATCCCTTCCAGCACGGTAACCGGATTTTTGGCTATTCCGTTGTAATTTCCAATCAAAGCTTCCCAGTTATCCGCATTTGGCCCAATTACGGCAATGGTTTTTATATCTTTTGAAAGAGGTAGTATTTCATTTTCCTGACCCGGAAGGCGGGCATTTTTCAGAAGAACAATACTTTTCTGTGCAGCTTCCAAAGCCAGTTTTGAATGCTCATCTGAGCAATTAACAGAAAAGGGAATTTGTGCGTAAGGAACCTGTTTTTCATTGTCGAACATGCCCAGTTTAAAACGCGCGGTGAAAAGGCGTTTTACTGCGATATTTATTTCATCTTCCGAAATAATCCCTCTTTTAACTGCTTCCTTTAATTGTGGATATGAATTACCACATTCGAGATCGGTGCCCGCTTTTACAGCTGCAGCCGAAGCTTCAGCAGCATCTTTTGAAAAACTTTGAAAAGTGTAGAAATCGGAAATTGCCCAGCAGTCGGAAACAACATAACCTTTAAATCCCCATTCATTTCTTAAGATACCCAGCAATTCAGGACTTGCACAGCATGGGAAACCATGAAACTGGTTGTATGCACCCATTATGGAATATACACCGCCATCGGTAACCAATGTTCTGAATGCCGGCAAATAAGTTTCGCGTAAATCACGCTCGCTCACCACAGCATTAAAATTATGGCGTGATGGTTCGGGCCCCGAATGAACCGCGTAATGTTTTGCAGTGGCCACCGTTTTCAGGTATTTTGGGTCATCACCTTGCAATCCTTTTACAAACTGCATTCCCAGTTGTCCTGTCAGGTAGGGATCCTCTCCGTATGTTTCATGTCCACGACCCCAACGCGGATCGCGAAAAATATTAATGTTTGGCGACCAGAATGTAAGTCCCTGATACATTCCCCGCTTTCCGCGACGCACAAATTCGTGGTGTTTCGCCCTGGCTTCGTCAGAAATTACTGTGGCTACACGAAACATTAAATCGGTATCCCACGAACCTGCAATAGTTATCGACTGCGGAAATACAGTTGCATAACCGGCCCTGGCAACTCCGTGCAGACTTTCATTCCACCAGTTGTATTCCGGCACGTTTAAACGCTTAATTGACGGGGAAGTGAAAACCATCTGATCGATTTTCTCATTCAAGGTCATTTGCGAAACAAGCAATTCGACGCGTTCTTCAACCGGCAGATTTGTGTTTAAAAACTCAAATTTTTCGTTTTGTGCAAAAGCTGAAAAACAGGAAACAACATAAAATACGTTAAAAATAATTTTCTTCATTTTAATAGATTAAATCCGTTCTGGTCTGGTCTGTCAAAAATAATATTTTCGATTTATAAAAGGCACACTAAAATAACGTAATTTGCACAATACAAATTTTAGTTAGATGAATAAAAACGAAAACATTCATTTTGAGAGATATAAAATATTACTTAAAGAAATTGAACAACACACTGTTTTTTTGGAAAATGTGCATCATAAACACATGAAATGCAGGAATGGCTGCGATTTATGCTGCATCGATTTTAGCGTTTTCCCGGTTGAATTTTATTTTATTTTGAACGAATTAAAGAAGGAAAATATAAAACCCGGAATAAATGAAGATTTAGTAACCGAAATTTGTGCATTTCTGAAAAACCATTCATGTACAATTTATGGTCAGCGGCCAATTATGTGCCGCACACACGGATTGCCATTGCTTTATGCAAATGATGACGGAGAATGGGAGCTTTCTGCCTGCGAACTGAATTTTACGGAATTTGATTTTGACGATTTTACGATGGAAAACACGCTTCCTCAGGATAAATACAACAGCAAATTATTTCTTTTAAACAGGGAATTCATTGCTGAATTTACCGATAATAAATACAGCGAACTGGATTTAATACCATTGAAGGAACTCGCAAAGCAATTATTTAATAACGAAAAACGATTATCATGAAACACGCAATTGTAATTATCTTTCTTATTTTCGTTTATAACGGAATTTATGCTCAAAACGAATCAAAAATGGAAATCAATACTACAAAACTTGCCGTACTTTGGACAAGCGGCGATCCTGATGTAGCAGAGAAAATGGCTTTTATGTACACTTACAATGCTAAAAAGCAAGGTTGGTTCGATGAAGTTGTGCTTATTGTCTGGGGACCATCGGCAAAACTTTTAACCGAAAACAAAATGCTTCAGGAATATGTAAAAAAGATGCAGGATGCAGGAATAAAAGTTGAAGCTTGTATGGCCTGCGCCCGGATGTACGAAGTTGATGTCAAATTGCAGGAATTGGGAATTGATGTTAAAGGAATGGGTGTTCCGCTGAGCGATTATCTAAAAGATGGCTGGAAAGTTTTGAGCTTATGAAATTTATTGTATATTCAACAAAATCAACTAAATATCTATTAACAATTTATTTTTAAAATCATGAAATTTAAGTTACTCATTCCCGCGCTGTTCATTGTAATAAGCGCATTTTCGCAAAACAAACAACCAAAAGTTTATGAGCCAACCTGGGAGTCGCTGGCAACCCACAAAATGCCGGCATGGTACGATGATGCCAAAATAGGATTAAGCAAACACTGGGGCGTTTATTCTGTTCCGGCCTGGGCGCCCCGTGTCAAAGGTATTTCGTATGCCGAGTGGTATTGGAATAAAATGATGGATCCTAAAAATCCAACCTACGAATATCACCGCGAAAACTATGGTGATAAAACCTACGACGATTTTATTCCGCAATGGAAAGCTGAAAGTTACAACGCTGATGAATGGGCTAAATTTGCCAAAAAAATGGGCGCCAAATACATGTTCATTACATCTAAACACCACGATGGATTTTGTTTGTGGCCAAGTAAATTAACTGACCGGAATGCCATGAAAATGGGTCCGAAAAAAGATATTCTTGGCGAATATTTTAAGGCGGGCCGAAAGGAAGGGCTGAAAGTTGGGTTGTATTATTCGCTCTACGAATGGTATAATCCAAATTACACGGGGAAAGATATTTCATACGCCGGGTTGAAAAAAGTAGATAATTATGTCGATGATTACATGATTCCTCAAATTAAGGAATTGATCGATTTATACCACCCCGATTTCTTTTATTTCGACGGAGAATGGGATCACCCTGAAACATACTGGAAAATGAGGGAAGTTGTTGCTTATTATTACAATCAGGCAGAAAAAAACGGACAGGAAGTTTTTGTAAACGATCGCTTCGGGAAAGATGAACGCGGTAAACGCGGCGATTTGTACAATATTGAATACGAATTTGGCAGCGACATCGAAGGATTGCTTACCCACAAATGGAGTTACTGGCAGGGAATCGCAAAAACCTTCGGGTACAATGCAGATACAGACCCGCAGGATTGTCTTTCGCCAAAAGAGTTTATCGACAAGGTTGTGATGGGAGTTTGCAGAAACGGGAATTTCGATATCAACGTTGGACCAACAGCAGCTGGTATTATTCCGGAGTACGAACAATATCCGTTGCTGAAACTTGGCGAATGGCTGCAGGTGAATGGCGATGCTATTTATGGTACGCGAACCTGGGACAAAAAACAGCATGACGGGGATGCCTGTTTTACAACAAAAGGCGATTATTTGTATGCCATCTTTTTGAAATGGCAGGGCAACGAGTTTAAACTGAAAGATGTAAAACCCGTTGCAGGTTCAACCATTCAAATGCTTGGCGTTCCGGGTGATCTAAAATGGACATGGAATGAAGCAAATGGCTTAACCATCAACTACCCTGAACATAAGGCAAGACCAACTTCATGCAGTTATGCCTGGTCGTTTAAAATCAAAATAAAATAGCCTATTGAATTAATAGAAAGTCCGTTAATCAGCTAAGATATCTCCGAGATATTTTTCAATTATTTAACATTTGTTTTAACCATGCTCAATATTTTATTAAAAAATCATTATTTTTAAACACTATTCCTTTGAAAATTACAAGTTTAACCTTTAATGTTTTACTAAATGAAAAAAACCATTGCCTCAATTTGCTTATTTGCATTTGTAATCAGTGTGCTTTGTGCGCAAAACAATCAATCAAATTTCGATTTAATTGCAATCCTTAATGATGAGAATTTACCTGAAACTTTGAAAGAAAGTTTAGCAGAAGATCTCAGTCCAGATGCAACCATCTTTAATGATTCTTTAAAATCTACCTCAAAAACGTTTTTTAAAAGTAATCAGGGATTAAAGGCATCCAGGCAAAGTTCATTAAGCAAGCCTAATGAAACTAGTATTGGCAGTTTAATTAAATCTTTGAATCAGCAAATGTCACCTTACTATCGTGAAAAACTGGACAGCATCGAATGGTATGGGCCAGTTGTTGTTCCAACTTATGATTCGTTAAATACAGATATCAATGAATACAAAACTGATGAAAATGGATTTATTGTTGAACAAATTATAAAAACATTAAATAAATCAACATTAGAGTGGAGAGTCGATAAATTGGTTTTAAAAAATGACGACTCTGGAAGACCTGTTGAACGTATTAGTTTAAATTGGGATGGGGTTAATTGGAATAATATGGCAAAGGTTGTTTTCGAGTACGATAATAACGGGAACTTAATTAACATCTTTGGTTATAACTTTAGTCCATCTATTCCGGGAAACTATTATTTTACTGACAAAACAGAAAGGATTTTTGATGAAAGTAACAGACTACTTAGCGAAATTAATTATGGTTCGGATGGTGTGTTTGTTAACAGTAAAACAGAATATGCCTACAACGAAAAAGGACAAGTTCTTAAATATTCAAGAAAGAGTTCATGGGATTATAACTTAAAAACATGGAGACTTCAAGTAAATGCTTACACTGAATATAATGAGCAGGGTGAAACAATATCTCAAATCGATTCACTTTTCAATATTAATGCTTTAGAATGGGAGATCAAACGTAAAGACAAGTTTGAGTATATTTATCAAGGAGATGGAAGTATTTTGCGTAATACATACAAACTCAATCTTCAAACAAATGAACAATACCTGGCCAGTCGGGAGAAGCTTGAAAGACGATACGAGAATGAAAAGTTGATAGAAGAAATTAGATATTCAGATGATGGAAATGATGGGTGGCAAAGAAAATCGAAAATAGAATATCGCTATGACCAATTGGGGAATGAGTTGTTTTATGGATTCTACGAAACCCCTTTTGGTGAGTGGGAATTGATGTCCCATAGAACTCAAGTGTATTCAGAAGAAGGAAGATTATTAAAACGTGAAAACGAATCATATACCATGGATTATGAACTTTACAGAAAGAAAGGAAGTTCTTTTACACAATATTTGTATGATCAAATGGGGAACATGTTGTCATACACTGCATATAACTGGGATAACGAAAACCAGGATTGGTTGGTATATCGAAGAATTCATCGTATTAATACTACAAGTAATCAATATGAAATGCAGACTTTCACCTATAACAAAAATGGAACAAAAACTTTATTTGAAAAGGAATTTGTAAGTATTCTCGACTATGACATGAATATTGGAAAATATACAGCTATCAAGGAAGGAGATTACGAGGTTCAAATTGCTTATAATAAAGATTTAAAAGTTAAGGAAGTTTTTATACCTGATCCAGATTATGGAGATGGAAAAGTGGAGTGCTTCTACGATGAATCAGGCAGGGATACCGCTTGGTATCACTTCAATAAGGAAGATGAGTTATGGCAATTTGACTGGAAACAAACATTTTCATACTCAAAGCCAAATGAAACTGTAACCAAAGTAAGTGAACGTTGGGCCGGTGATAATGAAAATGGATGGACTGATTTCTATTATAAAAATGATACATTGATTTCTATCGTGGAAAGAGAGTATAATATCGATTTAGGAGTCTGGAATTCAGTTGACAGTATAATTTATTCCTATAATGAAGATGGGAAATTGTCTCAAATTATAAATGAAACTGATGAAGAACGGTATAAAACGGAATATAAATTTTTAAATGATACGCTGACTGTTAATGGATATTATTTTGATTTTCAAGAGTCAAAGGATTGGAATTTAAGTAATAAAACTGTTCTTAAAATTAATACGAATATTTCAAAAGAACAATTTCAGCAAATTCCTTCGGTGATATTTGATGGAAATGCTTATGCTTTTGAATTTCATTCTCAATTTGAATATGGTGAGGTTATGTCGTCAACCGAATACAGTAATTACGGAGAAGATGGAATGAGGATTAGTGGCCAAAGTATTTTCCATTATTCACCGGCTTCTTTGCTTTCGGGAGAAGGTGTCATAAGCGGTTTTGTATATGAAGGAGCTGGTTCAGGAAAATCGATTTCTATTTCTGAAGAAGGAGAAACACCAGTTAAAGGAGTTGCTGTTTCGCTTTTGGATTCAAAGGATAATTTTATTTTGGTCTGTGACACCACCGAAACGAATGGTTTTTATGAATTTAGAGGAGTACCGAAGGGTGATTTTTACTTGAAAGTTGAACTACAAGGGTATACCCAGACATCAACTTACACGCTCAATGTAACTAAGGAATCAAGTATCTTCGAAAATAAAAATTTTATCGTTCAAAATGGTGAGTTATTTACTAATATTGATGAATTGGGATTCGGAATAAAAGTATATCCTAACCCTGCCTCTGGCCTAATTAATATTTACTCATTTGAGCAAATTGTTTCTCTGAGGATTATTGATTTAAATGGACAAGTCAAATTAGGATTTAACGAAAGTGACATAAAAAACAACTCCATTCCAATCAATAATTTAAAAAATGGAATGTATATTATTGAGATTAGAACTATCAATGAAATATATCGGTCTAAAATTATAAAGAAAGATTAGGTTGAATTTCGAATTTTTAAACCACTGTTGAATACTTTGAGTAAATGAAAATACCGGGGATTCCAATCCCCTGTATTTTCATTTACTGGTTCAAGGATAAACATTGCTTTTTGATTGTTAATTACTAATACTTTACTGAACTACAATCAACTTGTTTGCCATACTTTTATCACCTGAAATATTGAGATAATAAACACCTGCGGGTAAACGAATTGTTTCGTTCAGATTAAGTTGGAACAGCGCCCTGTTAACATTTACATTTTTTGTAAAAACCTGTTTACCGTAAATATCAAATAACCTGCATGAGAACTCACCTCCCGACTGTGCTTTGTGCAGCACAACATTTACAATTCCGTTGGTAACCGGATTTGGATAAACCTCAGTTTCCAAAATTTCTATTTCATTTTTTACCGCTGTGGTATTCGAAATTTCAATCCAATTGATATTAAAGTTTGCTGCTTTTACCAGCATCTTTAAAATATGTTCACCTGCTTCCAGTTCAATATCCTTCGAAACGGTACGCCAGTTTTGCCATCCTCCAGTATTTGGAGTATTGATTTGAGCTTTTAACTGGTTATCCACCAGAAAATGAATTATTCCCTGACCAGTTCCTGCCACGCGGGCATTCAATTTATAGGTGCCGCTTTTATCAACCACAATTTTGTATTCTGCCCAATCGTTAATGTCGGTCCATCCAATGTTCAAAAAACCATCGGTATCAGAAGCAGGCTCTGAAAATAAACCTGACATCAGATAATATTCCTCGGTTTCAATCCTGCCCGGAATTTCAAACTTCATTTCCGGATCATATATTGGAATATCCATATACATTTGTCCCAATTCTGTCAGCATTCCATTGGCTCCATATAAATCAATGTATGGGTGGGTTGTTTGTCCGGTTTGCCTCCTTCCAATGAACCAGGAATACCGGTAAATATCGGGATCACGTTCCAGGAAATTCACAGTACCGGCAAGGTATTTAATTTGATCTTTTGCATTGGTTACAGAATTATCCCATGCAGCAAATTCAGTCACCCAAATTTGTTTTTTGTATTTCCGGGCATCTCTGACATAATTCATTATTGAGTTTCCGCCGCCATACCAGTGCAAACCGATAAAATCAACCTGACAGGTATCGCAGGCAGTAAAAAAATCATCCAGGTATTTAAATGGATTTGTATATGTAATGCCATTTTCAGTGACACAGTTATCGCAATAATTTACCGCCGGACCAACAATTTTCAAATCATGTTTCACAGCAATTTTCTGAAGTGCGGGCCATGCAGCAGCAGCCTGTGTCGGTGTCATATTGGCCTGTGCTTTGAAATTGGGTTCATTAAATCCCAAAATATATTTAATCAGCGAATCCTTGTCTGCCCAACTGCTGACACCGCTTATACCGACATTATTCCATGCCATCGGTGTAAAATCAACGTCATAATTCTGATATGTGCTTCTTATTGCATAATCAGGCTGAGCTGCCCAGTTATACCACCATGAAATGTTGGGCGAAAAATTCTGCATATCTTTAACAGAGTGATAACCGTAAGCAACACCTCGTTTGTAACTTTTTGTCTGTGAATAAATTCCTAAACTGAAAAACAAAAAAGCCGAAAACAACCAAATTTTTTTCATGTAGCTAAGGTTTAAAATCAAAAACCAACTGCTGAATTAAAAACAAAAAGGCACTCGCTGTATAAACAAATGCCTTTTCATTATTTTTTTTTAATCTTTTTAATACTCATCTTCATTAAAAAAGAAATCATCTTTACTTGGATAATCGGGCCAAATGTCTTCAATACTTTCATACATTTCACCCTCGTCTTCCATTTCCTGAAGGTTTTCAATTACTTCCAACGGTGCGCCTGAACGAATTGCATAATCAATTAATTCGTCTTTAGTTGCTGGCCAGGGCGCGTCTTCCAATTTCGATGCCAATTCAAGAGTCCAATACATTTGCTGATTTTTACGTGGTTAATCCTGTTTTTTTACAATGCCGCGAATATAATAAAAAAATGATGCAAAAAAATAAAAAAATGTATCTGATGATATTTTTTAATAACAGGAGGTTCAGGCTAATTTCTAAACTAAAAATCCGGGTTCGGATTCAATCAGAATTGACTAGTCTTTTTTCCATGAAATCTCTTCGATATTATTATCGTAAGCCAGTTTTCGCGATAAAACAAAAAAGAAATCAGAAAGCCGGTTAATATAAATTACAATTTCGGGTTGAACTTTTGAATGTTCCGCGAATTCCAAAATCCGGCGTTCTGCCCTTCTGCAGACAGTGCGCGCAACATGGCATTGCGCCGATGATAAATTACCTCCGGGAATAATAAAATGAGTTAATTCGGGCAGTTGACTTTGATATTCATCAATAGCATCTTCCAAATTTTTTATATTTTCATTGGTAATGGCCAGATTAGCAGTAAAAGCCGCTCCAGTATCATCCGATGCGAGTTGCGAGCCAATGTTAAAAAGCTTGTTCTGAATTTTATTCAGAATTTCAACCACATCCGGAGGAAGCTCTGAGGAACGTAAAACGCCAATTACTGCATTCAATTCATCAATTGTTCCGTAAGCTTCAAGCCGCTGATCATATTTTTT
The DNA here is from genome assembly GCA_035467235.1 of Draconibacterium sp. GTDB lineage: Bacteria > Bacteroidota > Bacteroidia > Bacteroidales > Prolixibacteraceae > Draconibacterium. The sequence goes on from DATITY010000098.1 coordinate 10,266, forward strand.
CACACGGCTGCCTCCGATTAATCCGGTAGTTCCGTCGTCGCCGGTTTTCGTGTAAATTTTAATTTCGTTTGCCATAAAAAGTTAATACATCGGGTTCGGATTGATTTCGTCTGATTCAACCTCGCCATCTTTTAAATGAATAATGCGGTGGGCGTGCATCGCAATATCGTGTTCGTGTGTAACCATTACCAAAGTATTGCCCTTTTTGTGAATTTCAGCAAAAAGCTTCATAATCTCTTCCGAAATTTTAGAATCGAGATTTCCTGTAGGTTCATCGGCCAGCAATATGGCGGGTTTATTCACCAGCGCACGGGCAATTGCCACCCTTTGCCGTTGTCCCCCCGAAAGTTCGTTGGGGCGGTGATGCATCCTGTCTGAAAGTCCGACATCATTCAAAGTTTGTTCGGCCAAAACTTTACGCTGGGCTTTTCTAACTCCCGAATATATCAGCGGCAACATCACATTTTCCAAAGCGTTATTCCGGGGCAGCAGGTTAAAAACCTGAAAAACAAAACCGATTTCAGAATTTCTGATTTCAGCCAGCGAATCGTCCGACATCCGGCTGACATCTTTTCCGTTTAACACATATTTGCCACTGGTTGGGGTATCCAAACAACCAATTATATTCATCAGCGTTGATTTTCCCGAACCCGATGCACCCATAATTGCAACATATTCTCCCTTGTAAATATCGATTGAAACCGAACGTAAAGCGCGGACTATCTGGGTTCCTACTTTATAATTTTTAACGATAGACTCTAAATGAATAATTTTTTCTTTCATGAAAATTTAGTTTTACAATCAGTAAAGGAATTTATGATTATGTTACAAAAATTAATTTGTAAAAATCGGTAAAAAATATTTAATCCATTCCTTAAAACTTATTTTTATTTGGGTTTTCAGATTTTTAAATTCCTTATAAATGCAGTGCTGTGTGCTAAATAATATTGCCGCTTAACCTGATTTTTTATTTTTAAGTATATTTGTTGAATGACTGAATTTCTTGATCAGGAAATTAAATTTCTCCCGGGTGTTGGTCCTAAAAGGGCTGAATTGCTCAATAAAGAACTGAATATTAAAACTTTCAGAGATCTTATTTATTATTTTCCTTTCAAATATATCGATCGTACAAAGTTTTACAGGATTTCTGAAATTCATTCGCAAATGCCTTATATTCAAATCAAAGGCAAAATTCGCTCGGTAGAAACTGTTGGGGAAGGAAGCAAACAGCGATTAACAGCCCATTTTTTTGACGAAACCGGAAGCATTGAACTGGTTTGGTTCAAAGCTATAAAATGGCAAAAAGAAAATCTGAAAATCAATAAGGAATACACCGTTTTCGGGAAACCGTCTGATTTTGGAGGCCGGATTAATGTGGTTCATCCTGATATGGAAACCGAGGAAGAGAAACAGTTGAAACCATCGGGACTTTTTCAGGGGTATTATATTACCTCCGAAAGCATGAAAAAGACTTTCATCAACTCGAAAACCATTAACAAATTTCAACTCACTCTTGGCAGCCTGGTCAAAGGGAAAATACCCGAAACACTTCCAAAATATTTAATTGAGCGATTAAAACTCATTTCGCTGGAAGATGCCCTGATCATCATTCATAAACCCGAAAACAGCCGCGATTTAAAAAATGCAACTTTCAGGCTGAAATTTGAGGAACTGTTTTTTATTCAGCTTAAAATTCTGGCTTTAAAACACCACCGCGAAAACAAAAACAAGGGTTTCAGGTTTCCAAATATCGGATATAATTTTAACACTTTCTATTCCAAATTCCTTCCTTTTGAATTAACCAATGCTCAAAAAAAAGTCATTAAGGAAATCAGGCGCGATGTAAACAGGAATGTACAAATGAACCGGCTTTTGCAGGGTGATGTTGGCAGCGGAAAAACTTTGGTTGCGTTGATGATCATGTTAATTGCCCTCGACAACGAATACCAGTGCGCATTAATGGCGCCAACCGAAATACTTGCCCAGCAACATTTTCAGTCGATTTCAAGATTCTTGAACGGAATAAATGTGGAAATTGCTTTATTAACAGGCTCAACAAAAAAAAGCGAAAGGAAAATTTTGCATGAAGCGCTCGAAAATAACCGGACACAGATATTAATTGGCACACATGCACTGATTGAAGATACTGTAATTTTTAAAAACCTGGGGCTGGTGGTTATCGACGAGCAACACCGCTTTGGAGTTGCACAGCGGGCAAAACTTTGGCAAAAAAGCGATGTCATTCCGCCACATATACTTGTTATGACAGCCACTCCAATTCCGCGAACACTTGCAATGACCGTTTACGGTGATTTGGATGTGTCGGTAATCGATGAGTTGCCGCCGGGAAGAAAGCCAATTCAGACTATGCATTATTTTGAGAACCGCCGGCAACAGGTAAATAATTTCCTCAGACAGCAAATGGAAAAAGGCACTCAGATTTATGTGGTTTATCCGTTAATTTCGGAGTCAGAAAAGATGGATTTGAAGAATCTGGAAGAAGGTTACAGGCATATTACTGAGGCATTTCCCGATGTGAAGGTTAGCATGGTTCATGGCAAAATGAAACCGGCAATTAAGGAGAGCGCGATGCAGGCTTTTAAAAACGGCGAAACAAAAATTATGGTTGCCACAACCGTGATTGAGGTTGGTGTTGACGTACCAAACGCC
>DATITY010000099.1:0-6712 GCA_035467235.1 Draconibacterium sp.
AGGGATAAGTTCAGACCGCTTAACGGTTAAGGGTTTCGGCGAATCATTGCCCAAATACGAAAATGACACAGAAAATGGCCGCGCACAAAACCGCAGGGTCGAGTTTTTAATAACAGCCAATGAAAAAATGAAAGCAGAAGCTGAGAAAGATGCTAAAAATTAATTTACACAAATACTTAAATAATTTAAAATGAGAACAAGACAAATTTCTTTGATTTTGATTTTTACACTTTTTGTTTCTATGGCAATGGCCCAAAGTGGCGTTCCCGGGAAAACATCGTTTGCCGTACTCGGAGGTGTCAATTTTCAAAATCTGAATGGTGAAGATAACAGCGGTAAGCAACTGGAAAACGATTTGTTAATTGGTTATCACGCTGGTGTAAATGTCCAGTTTCCGGTTGCCCCTCAGTTTTACTTTCAACCGGGTTTACAGTTTAGTACAAAGGGTGCGGAATCGGTTAGCTTATTAACCCCCACTTACAAACTTTCGTACATAGAAATGCCTTTGAATTTTGTTTATAAAGCCCAGTTGGGCAATGGTTTTATTTTTGTAGGATTAGGGCCTTATGTTGCTTATGGAGTTGCCGGAAAAGCAATTTATGAGGGCGGTTCTGTAACTTCAGAATCTGACATAGTATTTAAAAATGAGGTAGTACTGGGTGATCCTTTGCTAACCGTGTATGTTAAACCATTTGATGCAGGTGGCAATATTTTATTTGGATACGAAATGGCAGGAGGGTTGTTCCTTCAAATGAATGCACAACTTGGTATGCTTGATATTAAGCCTGATCATTATCTCAATCCTGATGATAGTTCAACGCTTAAAAATACGGGTTACGGTCTTTCGCTTGGTTACAGATTTTAAACGCTCCGAATAATATGAAATGCATAAAGGCCATCGTTGTTTTCAACGGTGGCCTTTTAAATTTACCTGTACATCAAACAATTTTATTTTTCAAATTGCCGGTTTCTTCTGTATTAAAGTCCTTTTTTGATTATTTGTATTGTTTCTGGAAACCTTTTCCCTGTAATAAGAGGGAGTTAATCCGGTTAATTTTTTAAACTGGTTCGATAAATGGGCAACACTGCTGAAATGCAATTTGAAAGAGATGTCGGTCATGCCTAGGTCGGTATAAACCAGCAATTCCTTCACCCGTTCAATACGTTGCGCTATTATATATTTTTCAATGGAAATACCCTGATCTTTCGAAAAAGTTGAGCTTAGATGAGTATAGTTGAAATTAACTTTCTGGCTGATATATTCTGAATAATTTGGTTTTGGGAGGTCATCGAATTGATTAACCAAATCGTTAACGGCAGCTTTAATTTCTTTAATCAGATGTACTATTTTGTCTTCAATTATTTCCAGACCTCCATTTTTAAGCGAGGTATTCAGCAATTGTAAATTATCAGCAGAAATATTTTCTCTTAACTCTACTTCACCCAATTCAACAGTAATATCATAAATCCCGAGTTTATTTAATTCGTCTTCTACAAAAGTTTTGCAACGACTGGTAGCCATATTTTTAATTTTCAGAATCATGTTGATTTGCTATTCGTTACAATTCATTGATTACATTGCGCATTTCTTCTATTGAAATACCAAGCATAAAACCAAGCCTCTCCACCATTTCTTTCTCTTTTCCAGCATAGAAATTCAAATCTTCATCAGTTAAAATCGGGTATTTCTGTTTGATTTTTTCCTTCTTGTCATTCCAGTATCCCATGTTATTGCTGTACATGATAATTCATTTTAAACCCGTTCATAATTTTCACCACGTAAATTACGACATTTACGGTTCTGAAAAATTACACTATTCCTGTAAAATTTTACATTATTCACACATTTTTCAATGATATGCATTTTCCCGAGGCATGATTTTAAAAGATTCGCATAACATTGTTGTGGTGAACATTTAAAGGAATAAGGTTTTAGCTGAACGGAATTCATTTTTGAGTAATAAAAACATCATTTTTATTCTTTGAAACCTTAGTAGCAGCCAATAGTTAAACAAAAATTTAAACCTTATTTACCTTATAAATGAAGATAGAATATGACAATTTATAAGGAAACATAGTTTTGCTGATGAATATGAACAATTTTTAAAACATTATCAGGATACATTGAAAAATAAGGTGGATAAGGTTGGAGATGACTGATTAATAACCTGGCTACTAAGGTTGAAAACTAAAAATAAGGTTTTTGATGATAAAATAAATTTCCCTCAACATTTTGACTCAAAACTTAGATACCTGAAACCTGGTTTCAGTGTCAACGTTTTGTAATCGGTTGGGTTTGTACCCGGGCATTATTGAATTCGTTCAGTTGAGCCATCAATTTCTTGCGGGCAAGAAAAATTCTGCTCTTCACAGTTCCAACTTTAACACCAAGGTATTCAGCAATCTCTTTGTATTTATAACCTTCAATGAACATATTGAAAGGTGTTCTCAGGCTGTATTCCAATGAATTAATCATTGTTTCAAGCTCCTTTGACATATAAATTGTATCAGGATTACTTGCTTTATCAAAATTGGTACGCAGTGCAAAAACAGATCCCTTTAATGATTTGGAAATATTAACGTGGTTAAGATTGTATCTGTATTTATTTATAAAAGTATTTTTCATAATGGTGTATGTCCAGGCATACAGATTGGTGTTATTTGCAAATTTCTCACGGTGGTTTAATGCTTTCACATTGGTTTCCTGAACCAGGTCTCTGGCGTTTTCCATATCCAGAGTTAATCTGTAAGCAAAAAGCATCAGTTTTTTCTGGAGGCTGATCAGCTCATGTTGAAATTCCATTGTCGTCATAATTCAAAGGTAATTTGTGTAAACAAAGTATGGATTACATAACTTTTGAAAAACTTTACATTATTCCCACATTTTAACTTTTAACGACTGATATATTCTTTAAGTGTATGTTTGCTGTGTTTGCGGCTGCGAAGTTTTTTTAAGGCATCAATTTTTATCTTTCTGACCCTTTCATGTGTTAGTCCGAATTCATTTCCAATTTCATCGATCGAATGTGCCTTATCGCCTTTAATTCCAAAATAATATCGTAAAATATCTGCTTCCCTTTTGGAAAGAGTTGCGAGTGAACGTTCAATTTCGCGCTGAAGCGAACTGGTTATCAACCCGGCTTCAGGATTGGGTGAGTCTTCGTTCGGGATAAGCTGGTATAAATTGTTTTCATCATCATCGCCAACCGGTGCATCCATCGATATATGAATATTTAAAACATTGTTGGCGTCTTCAATCATATCGGGCGGCAATTTCAGTAAATCAGACACTTCGGTAATTGTAGGTTCAGACAGAAACTCCTGACTTAACTGGTTATATGCTTTTTTTATTTTATTCCGTAACGCGAGGTTATTTGTCGGGAGCCTGACAATGCGGGAGTTTTCAGCAATAGAATTCATAATGGCCTGTCTGATCCACCAAACGGCATACGAAATAAATTTAAAGCCCCGGGTTTTATCGAAACGTTCGGCTGCTTTTATCAACCCCAGGTTTCCTTCGTTAATTAAATCGGGTAAGCTTAGTCCCTGGTTCTGATATTGTTTCGCAACAGATACTACAAACCGCAGGTTGGCACTAATCAGTTGGTTCATTGCCAGGCGATCTCCAATAATGATACGCCCTGTAAGTTCATTTTCTTCTTCTACAGTAAGCAATGGTATTTTACTGATTTCGCGCAGATACGTCTCCAGTGAAATGTTGTCGCGGTTGGTTATTTGTTTTAATACTTTGAAATTCCTCATTGATTTATACAATTTTATTATTGGCAGAGACCTTAAAGAACAGGCTTGCAATCGTTTATAAACAACGATTTTCTTAAACAAAATTGCATCCGGAATTAAACTTTAATTTACATAATTTGGAAAAAAATTTACATAATTCACACATTTTTCAGGGACATTGACTTGTCAAAGTCCATGATTTTTAACCTTTACAAAATGAAAAAACTTTGAGTTTGAAAACTCAAAGTCCTTTAGATTAGCAAAATAAAACCGCGCATTTTTAAAAAAGTGCGCGGTTGCTTAGCCTTTAAATCCACAAAGTCAATTACTGATATAAAAGCTTATATATTTCCTGTAAATCGGGCGAAAGAATAATTTCCGTCCTGCGATTATTGGCACGTCCTTCGGCTGTAGTATTTACACCAACCGGATGAAACTCACTTTTTCCGGAAGCTGTGATGCGGCCCGAATCGAAGCCATTGTCTTTTGTAAGAACACGTACAATTGATGAAGCCCGTGCGGTACTTAAATCCCAATTATCTTCAAATACCTTTGTTTTAACCGGTACATTATCAGTATGTCCTTCAATGTCAACTGTAAAGTCTTTCGAACTGTTCAAAACAGCAGCAAGAGTTTTAAGCGCTGCTTTTCCTTTCGGATCTACAACATCGCTGCCCGATTTAAACAACAGTTTTTCTGCCAGCGAAACATAAACTTTACCGTCTTTCTGATAGACATTCAGTTCGTCGGTTTTATAATTCATCAGTGCTTTCGAAATTGAATTCTTAAGATTGTTGGTTTTATCGGTTTGTGCCTTCATCATATCCTGAAGGCTTTTTAAACGTGTTGCCTGTTCCCTGATTGTCATATTCGACTGGGCAGAAAGCAGCATCAAATCATTTTTAACTGAAGAATAATCTTTCAGAACTGCTTCATTCTCTTTTTGCAGCGCTGCATTTTCCTCTATTGATTTCAGCCCAAGCATGTTGCAATCGTTCAGTTTACCAAGCGTGTTTGAATTTTCTTTTTGCAGTCTGGCGTTTTGGGCTTCAGAAGCTGTAAACTTTTTCTTTGACACACATGACGTAAATAACATTCCCGCTATCAAAGCAAGGAAAGTAAAATAGCGAATTGATTTTTTCATTTTTAATCTTTTATGTAAATTTTTAATAAGCGAAAGTTGAGGACATTTGGGGTGGAAAGTGTTACATAACTTTGGAGAAGAGTTACATCATTCACACATTGAGCTAAATGTTGATGTATTCTTTAAGCATCTGACTGCTGAAATTGTGGTTTTTCAGTTTTTCCAAAGATCTTTCTTTGATCTGCCTGACTCTTTCACGCGTTAATCCAAAATCATCTCCAATTTTATCGATCGGTTGGGCTGCATAACCATTGAGGCCATAGAAATAGCGTAAAATATTTGCATCCCTTGGCTTTAGCGTTTTAAGTAACCGTTCAATATCAGTACTGAGCGAATTTTTAATTAATCCTGATTCCGGGCTGGGATAATCTTCATTTAACATCAGGTCGCTCATACTTTCGTTTCCTTCACCAATTGGTGCATCCATCGACATATAATGAGTATTCAGGTAATTAATGCCCTCTTCGATAACTACGGGTTGCATTTCCAGTGATTCAGATAATTCTTCCGTAGTTGGTTCACGAAAAAACTCGTGACTCAACTGATTAACTGCCTTACTGATTTTATTTTTTAATCCGATTTTATGAACTGGTAGCCTTACAATCCGGGAGTTTTCGGCAATGGCCTGCATAATGGCCTGTCTAATCCACCAAACGGCGTAAGTAATAAACTTAAATCCGCGGGTCTTGTCAAATCGTTGCGCCGCCTTAATCAACCCCAGATTTCCTTCGTTAATTAAATCAACTAACTTAATGCCATGGTTTTGGTATTGTTTTGCTACTGAAACAACAAACCGGAGATTAGCTTTGACTAATTCCCCAAGAGCCCCGGAATCACCATCGGCAACCCGTCCTGCAAGTTCAACTTCCTGCTCTGTTGACAAAATCGCTGTTTTACTGATTTCACTCAGGTACATATCCAGCGTGACGCTTTCACGATTAGTTATCTGAGTAGATATTTTTAGTGCCCTCATAAAATTTCCGATTTAATTTTTTATGACCCAAAAATCGCAGAATATTAACCGGGAAGTGTTACAGAATTCAGCAAAAAAATTACATTATTCACACATTAATATAAAAAGAAATACCATGCCGTAATCCGGCATGGTATCTCATTTTCCCTTCTTCTGCAAAACGCTGCTCAAATTGGAATTTTATTCTTTTTCGAAAGTCATTTTACAGTTTAGTCTCCATTTTTTAATTATTCCACCCTCAACTTCAGCAGTTAAGTTTTTTACATACACTGAGCGTATTTTACGAATGGATTGTGAAGCCTCTGAAACTGCATTTTGTGTTGCATCTTCCCAACTTTTTTCTGACTCAGCTAAGAGTTCGATTACTTTTAATAATGCCATAATTTTCTGTTTTTAAAATATATTATAATTTATTGATGATTAAAGGTGGTTTGTCGTTGCGGGTCGGATCGTTTGTAACTGGATCGTTTTCAGCAGGTTTCTCTTCCAGAGGTTCTTTCTTTTTTTCTGGCGCTGGTTGATTTGTCATGCTGTCAGAATTCTGACTGCTTTGGTCAATTTGATTTTTTTTCATTTTTTTAGTCTTAAAAAGTTATTATTCCAACATTGGTAGTTTCACCCACAGTAACTGTTTTTCCAGTTAATGTTACAGGCAAAAGTGGCAGGGCAGGAGTTATTTTAACATAATAGGTACCGGCAGGTAATCCTGCAACCAGAAAATCGCCGTTTGAATTGCTCACTGTAGAATAGTAATGTAATAAATCGGATGTAACCGTTATTGTTGCAACTGTGCCAACAGGTGCAATACCACCTTTTATTGAGCCCGACAAGGCAATATCGATTGTTCTGATAAC
>DATITY010000100.1:0-10150 GCA_035467235.1 Draconibacterium sp.
CTTTCGGTAAGTTCATTAATTAACCCGGTTCAGTTTAATCCTTCCTTTAATTTGGAACTTTATTTACTGGCTGGAGGAACCCTGGTTTTATTTATTGCCATGTTTACCGGCGGAAAGAAAAAGCTGGACCGCTGGGAATCGGTAATTTTAATGTTGACCTATATTATATACACCTTTTATGTGATATCGAAGGAAATATAAATTCCAAATCAAACTCTATCTTGTTCAGTAGTTAGTTGGTAAATTATGCAAGGGTTATTAAATATTTTTTCCGATATGATGTTTTTTGTTTTTATCTTGAATTTTTAAATGAGTTTCTTTTATATTTTTGGTTAAAATTTAAAAGTATGAAAATAGAGGTCGATCGACTTGATTTGGAAGAGCTTAAGGAATTGGGGGTGGAATCGTGGCCGGTTTGGGAACATGATACGGAGAAATTTGAATGGTTTTATGATAAAACTGAACGTTGTTATATCGTTGCAGGTGAAGCCACCATAGTTTCCGAATTTGAAACGATAACCATTAAACCGGGAGATTTTGTTACATTTCCTGCCGGGCTCGAATGTATCTGGGACATCGACGTAGCTGTTAGAAAACACTATATTCTGGAGTAATTTTCTTTTACATTCAAAGAAGAAAAACGGAAATTCCATCTTTTTTTAAAGGTGGAATTTTTGCTTAAATGAGGCAGATTTCAATTGATTGTATTGGCATTTTTTACCGCAGATTTCTTAATTTTCCGCCACAATTAACAGCAATATGAAAAATACAACAATTACAATCCTGATAGTTTTAATTTCTACGCAACTTTTTTCACAGGAGACAGCGGAAGAGAAAAAGATGCAATGGTTTGAAGATGCAAAACTGGGCATTTTTATTCACTGGGGAATTTACGCTGTGAACGGAATCGATGAAAGTTGGTCATTTTACAACGGTTACCTTTCGCACGAGGATTACATGAAACAGTTAAATGGTTTTAATGCAAAAAATTATAATCCAGGTGAATGGGCGAAACTCATAAAAGAGAGTGGTGCAAAATATGCAGTTTTAACATCAAAGCACCATGACGGTGTTGCGTTGTGGGATACAAAATGCGGTGATTTGGATGTTGCTGGAAATTCGCCGGCAGCCAAAGATTTGGTTCAGCCGTTTGTAAAAGAACTTCGAAAAAACAATTTAAAAGTGGGGTTGTATTATTCGTTGCTCGACTGGTCGCACCCTGATTATCCGAATAAAACAAAATTTGAAAAGCGATATGAAACCGACTCTGTAAAATGGAACCGCTTTGTGGATTTTAATTTTTGCCAGTTGTCAGAGTTGTCGCAGCAATTTAATCCCGACTTGTACTGGTTCGATGGCGACTGGGAACAATCTGCTGAAAAGTGGAAAGCCAAAGAATTGAGTGAGACGCTTCGCAGCTATAATAAAAATGTAATCCTTAACAGCCGCATCCAGGGTTACGGCGATTATGCCACTCCTGAACAGGGCTTGCCTATTACCCGTCCCGACAGCCGTTACTGGGAATTATGCATGACCATGAACGACAGTTGGGGATTTCAGCACAACGATAAAAACTACAAAACCCCAAACCAGGTAATCAACATTCTGGTCGATTGTGTTAGCAAAGGCGGAAATCTATTGCTCGATATCGGGCCAAAAGCCGATGGTACAATACCTGAAGAACAGGTTACTATTCTAAAAGAACTTGGCCGCTGGACAAACAAACATGCTGAAGCCATTTACGGAACCCGGGCCGGAATTCCGTCCGACCATTTTTACGGACCAACTTCGCTGAATAAAACCGGCGATATTTTGTATCTGTACCTGCCTTACAAACCAAACGGACAAATCATGCTGAAGGGAATTAAAAACAAAATCAACCGGATTTACGTAGTCGGCAATGGCACAAAACTAAACTGGGATATAAAGATGAAACAATACTGGAGTGCTGTTCCGGGGATTATTTATATCGATGTTCCGGAAAAAGTACTTGATGAACAAGTTACTGTAATTGCAGTTTTGCTCGATGGAAAAGTGGATTTGTACCGCGAAAAAGGACAGGTAATCGAAAGTAACTGATTGTCACTTACAGAAGTAACCTGAATATGCATTCATTATTTCGTCTAATACAAGAGAAGTTTTATAAAATCGACACGAATAATATATATTATATAACATAATAATTTATTACTGATATTGTATTTTTAATTTAACAATATTTCATAGTTTTATGGACATCAAATCAATGATAAAATCATATGAATATTTATATTCGTATTATCTGTTTTGTTGGTCTTGTTTTATTGCAAGGCTGTCGTAATAAAGAACAATTTTACCAAACTGATGTCCTTGTAATTGGCGGAACAAGCGGTGGAATTTCAGCAGGAATTCAATCGGCAAGATTAAATGTAGCAACGTTAATTGTTGAGGAAACTCAATGGCTGGGAGGAATGCTTACCGCTCAGGGAGTCAGTGCCATCGATGGAAATCATAATTTGCCTTCGGGAATCTGGAACGAATTCCGCAACAATCTTCGAATTCATTATGGCGGTGCAAAAGCCCTTGAAACGGGTTGGGTTAGCAATACTCAGTTTGAACCTCACATTGGCGACAGTATTTTTAAAGCAATGGCGGCTGCAGAAAATCAGTTGAAAGTTATTTACGGATATCATGTTTCAGATGTACTGAAAGACGGTAATAAAGTAACGGGTGCTGTTTTTTTGAATAATAAAAATGAAAAATTAACGGTTTTTGCCAGAATAGTGATCGATGCTACCGATTTAGGAGATGGTTTGTCTCTGGCCGGTGCTGAGTATGATTTGGGAATGGAATCACGGTGGACAACCGGTGAAGAAATGGCTCCTGAACTGGCAAATGATATAATTCAGGATTTAACCTGGGTTGCGGTTTTAAAGGATTATGGAAAGGATGCTGATAGAACCATTCCAAAACCCAAAAGATATAATCCCGGAATTTTCAAGGGTTCGTGCGCTATGACGGTGGATTCAGTTTTAATCGATTGTGATAAAATGATTAACTACGCCAGGCTGCCGAAAAACAAATACCTGATAAACTGGCCCCGGCATGGTAACGACTTTTATCTGAATGTAGTGGAAATGAACTACAAACAACGGATAAAAGAACTGGACAAGGCAAAACAGCGCACCCTTGAATTTGTGTATTACATACAAACTGAACTAGGGTATAAAAATTTGGGTTTGGCTGATGATGAATTTCCAACATCAGACCATTTGGCCATGGCTCCTTACCATCGCGAAGGTCGCCGGCTGCGAGGCATTCAGCGTTTAACAATTAATCATGTTCTTAATAAATACGAAACTGATCCGTTGTATCGTACAGGGATTTCGGTTGGCGATTATCCGGTTGATCACCATCACGACTGCAACCCTGATGCACCAAAAATTATTTTTCCGCCAGTACCTTCATTTAACATTCCAATGGGATGTCTTATCCCCGAAACAGTTGATGGATTGGTTGTTGCCGATAAGGCAATTTCCGTTTCAAATATTATTAACGGAGCAACCCGGCTGCAACCCTGCGTTTTACTAACTGGTCAGGCTGCCGGAGTTATCGCGGCATTAAGTGTCCTTGAAAATACCACTCCACGAAACCTGAATATTCGGAAAGTGCAGCAAAAACTGCTCGATTCGGGAGCATATCTGATGCCTTTATATGATGTTAAGCCTGAAGATAAAGCTTTCCAGGCGATTCAGCGTTCAACTGCCTCCGGAATCTTAAAAGTGATGGGCGAACCACATCAATGGGCAAACCGCACCTGGTTTTTCCCCGATTCAACCTTAACAGTAGCCGAATTTACTGAAGGATTAAATGCATTTAACAAAAATGTAATTATTGAGCCAAATAAATATTTTTTAACAATTCAAAAAACCGATGAACTTATTTCGGCAGTTGTTGGTTATAACGTCAGAAAAAAATTAGAAGAAATATGGACAAATTCAATTGGTTCAGATTTTATTCCCGATCGATTTATTTTAAGGAGAGAACTTGCAATAGTAGTAGATGCACTGATAAGGCCTTTTGAAACACAATCATTAGGTTTTGATGGAAATTATAAAGAGCTAAATATGCAATTTACCGATACTTTACTTTGGAACTGAAATGAATGAATTATTGAAATTTACTGATTTGTACAAAACCGAATTAACATATTCTGTTGACCGTTTTGGTTAAATTTACCAATAGATTAGGTATAAAATGGTTGTTTATATCGAAAAATACAAACTGGTGCTCGATTTTTAAGCTTGAAAAAGGTAACGATTTTAATAAGATTCGGTGGTATGAATGAATATTTAAAAAGACACTTGAATGATATTTGAAATATTATTAACTTATACAGAAATAAATTTATAGTCACATTATATTAATTAATTAATCACTTAAAATTTTAATCTTATGGAAAAAACGGAAAATGAAATTCTTGATCTTTTACGAAGAGATGTATTGTCAAAGCTCTCTATTTAAATTTTTTAAACATTATCATTAACTAAGACAAAACTATTATTATGAAGAGAAAAAGATTTTATCTTATTCTGGTTTTACTGTGTGCCTCGTTTGTCAGTGCAATTGCACAAACGACGGTTAGTGGAACCGTTACCGATGCCAGTGGAGCTACTGTTCCGGGGGTATCAATTGTTGAGAAAGGAACGACCAACGGAACTATAACCGACATCGATGGAAAGTACAACCTGACAGTTGGTTCTTCTGCCGTTTTGCAGTTTTCGTTTGTGGGAATGACAGCAATTGAAGAAGTTGTAAATGGTCGCACAACCATTGATGTTGTTATGGCGTCAAGTACTACCGGAATTGACGAAGTTGTTGTTACAGCACTTGGTATAAAACGCCAGTCTAAATCTGTGGGATATATCACACAGGCTATTAGTGGTAAGGATATTGTTATATCCAATACGCCCAATGTTGTCAGTTCTATGTCCGGTAAGTTGGCTGGAGTCAACATTACAAGTCCAAACCAATTAGATGGAGGTTCAACCCGAATTGTCATTCGTGGTAACAACAATATTACAGGGAACAATCAGCCTTTATTTATCATTGATGGAATGCCGTTGGAAAATAACATTAAAGTTCCGATGGGAAGTAGTACCTCAGAAAGTACATCAAGTGTTCAAGACTATGGTTCAGGAATTAACTTTATTAATGCTGAAGATGTTGAGGAGATGAATGTGCTGAAAGGACCGGCCGCATCTGCACTGTACGGTGCAAGAGGTGCTAACGGTGTTGTTCTTATTACAACAAAAAAAGGTAGCAAAAAGAGTGGAATTGGCGTTGATTACTCATATAGCTATAAAATTACAGATCCTTATCGTTTTAGGGAACAACAAAACGAATATGGATATGGAGGTTTGGCAATGGCTCAGTTTACTGCTGATAATGATAAGTTGTATGAAACGGATTCACAGGGGCGTATGCTATATCCTCGCCAACGTTGGTCAGGCGACCGTTATGAAGCAATTTATGGACAGATGCCTTCTGGTATGTGGACTTTCGATGATAAAGCATTTACCTGGCACGGTTATTCAACTTCCTGGGGTAGAAAAATGGATGGAAAAGAGATTCTGTGGTGGGACGGTGAAATGCGTCCACACGTTCCACAGCCTGATAATCAACAATTTTATTATAAAAATGGAGCGCAAAGTACTCATAATGTAGCCTTTTCAAATGCAGGTGATTTCGGTTCAGTGAGGGTTGGCTTTCGCAGAACAGACAACGATGCTGTAATAGACAACAGTAATTTTAACCAAACCAGCTTTAACCTTGGTGCATATCTGAATATTTCGAAAGTATTAAAGGCGGAAATTAATGCTAATTATAATGATTACTATCGTGTTAACGGGATGGACATGACAACCAATAACGACTATTTTACCAAGTTCGTTTATAACTATCCTGTTGACTATCGGCCTGAGCTTGATAAACAGTATTATAAAAATGAAGATGGTACTAAATTTTCAACTAACAATAATCCATACGGTGTTGAAGGTTACAGTGTATTCTGGAAAATTTATGAGCAAAATACTACTCAGCAACGTAATCAAATTTTAGGTTCTGCAAAGTTAGTTTACAGTCCAACAGACTGGCTGAGTTTTATGACGCGCCTCGGACTTGATTATAATAATCAGGAGATTGAAACAAAAAATACACCAACTGATTTAGCAGGATTAAAAGGTAGCTATTCCCATAGTTTAAACAAGGAGGAAGTAACTAATTTTGACTTCTTAGCTACAGCGCAGAAAAAGAGCTTCTTGATCGATAGATTCGATGCTTCATTATCAGCAGGTGCAACCAGATGGAACAGGGAACTTTATGGTATAAATGGAAGAAGTGGTGCACAATTTAAAGATCCATGGATATATTCCTTTGCCAACTACGATTTATCGCAACAAGGAAATCAAATCCAAGCTTATCAGGTTCCAGGTGAGGAACGATTACAAAAAAGGATCAATTCAGTATATGGATTTTTGGATTTGAGTTATGCTGATTATCTATTTTTACAAGTTACCGGGCGTAACGATTGGTCATCAACACTTCCTGAAAATAATAATTCTTACTTCTACCCATCCGTATCATTAAGCTTTGTATTCAGCGAATTTCTAAAATCACAGGAATGGCTTACTTTTGGTAAAGTACGTTTAGCATACGCCGGTGCAGCAACTGATGCAGATCCATACCAATTATTGCCAACTTTTAGTTCCGGTTCATTCGCCGGAGTTCCAACACATGCCATTAAAGATGTTTTGCCTCCTATTGAACTTATGCCACAACGTTCAAGTTCCCGCGAAATTGGTCTTGATTTAAGAATGTTTGACGGACGGTTTAAATTCGATATAACTTATTACAATACCTTGTCTGAAAATCAGATTATGAGTGCGCCAATTCCAGTCTCTTCCGGCTTTAGCAGTGTGAAATTTAACTCAGGAGAAATGCAGAATCAAGGTATTGAGATCATTACCAGTTACGATATCATTCGCAAGAAGGATCTCACTTGGACACTTGGCTTTAATGGATCCCGAAACGAGAATAAACTTCTTTCTCTTGACGGAGTAAATAAGGTAATTGAAGTTGGATCGTTCTTTGGAGGGGCTGGTCCTGTACTTCAGGTCGAAGTAGGTGAAAAGTACGGCAATATCTATGGATGGGATTACGTGTATAACGAAAAAGGAAATAAAGTTGTTGTAACAAGAAAAGATGCAAATGGAAATGTATTCGGAACACTTTATAAAACAACACCAACCCGTGTAAAAATTGGAAATGCCACACCTGATCTTACCGGCGGTATAAACAGCACTTTGCGCTGGAAAAGGTTCAACCTTTATGCTTTGGTTGACTATAGTTATGGTGGCGATATCTGGAGTGGTGACTATGCAACTTCCTTATCTTCCGGATTAAGTCCATCAACACTTTTAGAACGTAACGGAGGAGGTTTGCCATACACCTATCCTGACGGAACAACAGCAAACCATGGTATCTTAATGGAGGGCGACCTTGAAGATGGTACTCCAAATACCAATGTAGTGCACTATACATGGAAATATGGTCGTCTGGGTTCATGGGGTGGCGGTAACTTAAGTACACCTTCTATTTTGAGGAATGATTGGGTAAAAATGCGTGAAATAACATTGACTTACGATGTTGACCAAAAATTTGTCCAAAAAGTAAAGTTCATCCAAAATCTTAGCCTTTCATTTACTGGCCGCGACTTATTCTATATTTATACTTCGTTACCTGACAAATTAAATCCGGAGGCCTTAAGTCTTACCGCCGGTAATGCTCAGGGTTTGATGTTTGGAGCTCTGCCTGGAATGCGTTCATTTAGCTT
This sequence comes from Draconibacterium sp., assembly GCA_035467235.1. GTDB lineage: Bacteria > Bacteroidota > Bacteroidia > Bacteroidales > Prolixibacteraceae > Draconibacterium. The sequence goes on from DATITY010000100.1 coordinate 7,874, forward strand.
TGCCATTAACGTAGGTTTCTGATATTGTGATACATAATAAATAATTAAATATGATTAAGATTATGAAAAAGATAAAAATTTTTACACTCGCGTTAAGTCTCGTTTTCCTTGGGATTACGCAAAGTTGTACTGACGGTTTTGAGGAGATGAACCGTAATCCTTTTGAGCCGACTCAAGCTTCTATTCCAACTGTTTTTAACTCAATTACCAGTAATCTAATGTTGGGGTGGATGGAACAGAATTCGATTCACAATGGCTATTACTACTTTGTTAATCAGCAATTAGCCAACTCTGCTCCACGCTATATTTTAGCCCAGGGTGTTGATGAAATTTGGAACAGCTACTTCTTAATGTTAAAAAATGTTCGGTGGCTTGAAAATGAGTTGGATAATTCTTCGGTGAAAACAGATAATGTTAGAGCTTGCTTGAATATCCTGCTTGCGTATAAAACATTAAGAACTGCTGATTATGTTGGAGATATGCCATTCTCAAAGGCCGGAAAAGGCGCAAGCGGAAGTGACAATTTCCGTGTAGCTTATGATAAACATCAGGATATTTATAAATACTGTTTGGATTTGCTGAAGACAGCTTCGGAAAGTTTTAAATCTGATGCCGATCAATTGAGTTTAGGCACCGGCGATGTGTTGTTTAAAAACGACTACAACATGTGGAAGAAGTTCGCCAATTCCATTCGCTTACGGTATGCCATGCAAATAGCAGAAGTGGACAATGCTCAGGCTACGGCTCATATTAGCAATATCCTTGGTGACGCCACTAAATATCCACTTATTACAGGCTCTGAGACTATTGGTATGTGGCCTAAGAAATTATCTAATCTGATTATTGAATCCCGGCCTTGGTCTTTCTCTGCTGAAAATTTAACATGCATGGGATCAACTATTTGGAGTTGGATGTCCGAAAATAACAACACCGATGGTTCAGGGATTTTTGATCCACGTTGTAAGGTTTATTTTGAAACAAATGGCGCGAATGAATGGAAACCACAACTTCAAAATGGCGCCAATCCGGTTCAGGGACGGGGAGCTTATATCAACAGCTCTTATCCAAACGGCCGCGACCGTGGTCAAACAATGCAAGATTGGTCAAATAAAGGCAATTCCTGTTATTATTCCTCAGTCAACTATTATTTAACACGTGATGATGCTTATCTTCCTGAAATAATCATGACCGTTGCAGAGGTTGCCTTCTTAAAAGCAGAAGCCTATAATCGTGGCATTGGTGTCGCAAAAAATGCTGCACTGGCTAAGTCAGAATATGAGAATGGAATACGATCATCAATCAATTTTTGGTACAGCCTTGTAGATCTATGCGAAGGGACAAGTACATGGTCTATCAATAAGCCTGTTTTAGGGAGTAGTGACATTGACAATTATTTGGCAAACGCAAAAGTTGCGTATAAAAACAGCGAGGCAGATGCCTTAAAACAAATCTATGCACAATTGTGGCTCGATTCATTCCGTCAGCCTTGGGTGGCTTTTAACTTATATCGCAGGACTCTTGCTACACCGCATGACGAAAGCGGATCATACAGTGCTGAGCAAAATAAGTTCTACAAGGTTCCGTACCCTGAGAGTGAGAAGAACTACAACAATGAGAACTTTACTGATGCTTTGGGCGGCAAAACAAATACTCCGGATAATAAACTGTTTTGGCACAAATAATTTTATTTAGAATTAATTGTTGCTTTTATTTGTAAAATAGGCTGCTCATAATTGGGCAGCCTTTTTTATGTGCGCTGCATGCTATATATCTATTATATGGAAGTCAGGAACGAGCCATTCAAAGGGAATCGTTAATCCAATGCAAGGGTGTTGAGGGCGATCTAAAATCTGAAGGAAACTGGGCGTTGTAAACACCTTGTCATGGCGTACAGCATTGAGCTACAAAGGCAGGTGGAGACTATCCAACAGCCCTGACCTGAATATGGCTATGAAATAATAAGTGGTTTTCGGAACAAGGCCTTAAGCCTCTTTGAGAATTACCAGACACTTCATCGGAATCCACTCTAAAGAAACCGCCGTACACGCAAGTACATAAGGTGGTGAGAGACGATAAATTTAATCTCTTTGACTAACTTTACCTCCTACGTTAATTTATTTAAGTTACTTAAAGTTGATATTGTTGTAAGTTACGATCCCTGGGGACAATATGAAGAAAATCCGGACCATTACATTACGGCTAAAGCTGTTGAAGCTGCGCGCTGGATGGCCGGAATGTCAACCGATTATCCGGAACAACTTGAGGTTGTGCAACCTC
>DATITY010000101.1:0-2723 GCA_035467235.1 Draconibacterium sp.
TTACTGATCAGGAAGTGGCTGATTTAGGCAGTGATCCTACAAACCAGCTTCCTGAGAAAATGGGACAGTGGAAATTTGATGATCCTTCTGATATTACCAAAGCAACCATTGGAGAGGATCTTGTACAAACCGGAACAATAAATTCTGTAAATGGCCCGGCAAATATGAATTTAGCTGCTGAAGTTGGATTGGGAAGTTATTTTGAGATGACACACGGGATGTTTGGTAACGGAGATGGTTCTATGGTCAATGAATACACACTTCTCATTGATTTTTTAGTGCCTGAAGCAGGAATTTGGCATGCATTCTTCCAGACAGATGTTTCGAATGCCAGCGATGCTGACCTGTTTACCAATACTACCAACAAGATAGGAACTGCGGCTACTACTTATTCTGCAGGCTCAATTTTGGCAAATACCTGGTATAGAATGGTTGTAACCGTTAAAAACGGGTATTTCTTTAAAATATATTTAGATGGAGAACCTTTATTGAATGCAGCTGGACAACCAGTAGATGGAAGATTTGCACTTGCTGAAAGTCTGCTTTTATTTGGAGATAACGATGGAGATGACGGCGTGATTCTTTGTTCCGAGGTAAGTATTTGGGATGTTCCATTAACCGAAGAACAAGTTAAAAAATTAGGAACTGCAACAACAATACCTACCGGTATTAACGACGTGCAACTCAACAGCAACAATGATTTAGGTCAAAATTTCCCTAATCCATTCTCTGGTTCTACTACATTTAAATACCAGGTGATTGAAACCGGAAATGTAAGTTTCCATGTTATGGATATCACCGGAAGAGAAGTTAAAGTAATCAACGAAGGATTGAAGGCAACGGGCAATTACAGCCTGCAACTGAAATCGGATAATATGATCGACGGTATTTACTTTGTGCAAATGAAAGCTGGCAACCGCACAAGTACCCGTAAAATAGTTGTCAGAAAATAAATTCATAACAGAATAATTAATTTGAGGATGCCTCAGTTGACGGGGCATCCTCTTTTTTTACCACAATTAATAATCATTTATTCAACCTTTTAGCAAAATTTTAGGTTATCGTTTTATAAAATAATTTTAATGAATTTAAAGCAGTTATTTTTAATCCTCCTGATTTTTCCCATTTCAATTTCAAATTCTTTTGCAACTATTCCAGAGCGGGTTGGCTGGTGGAAATTTGATAATCCATCAAATTTAACAGAAGCAGAAACCGGTTATGGATTGTCATTAATACTTGTTGGAAACCATTCAGCAACAAAAGGGCCTGACGATGATAATGCAGCCACTCTTATTGGAGTTGGAAGCTATTATAAAATGACGCATCAGATTTTACCAAAAACCGGAGAAAGCAAGATAAATGAATATACACTTCAATATGATTTTAAAATTACTGAAACCGGCGCCTGGCGCAGTTTTTTTCAAACCGCTGTAAACAATGCTGGGGATGCCGATTTATTTATCAATCCAAGTGGAGAAATTGGTGTGGCTGCCGTTGGATACAGCGGAATTGCAATTACTCCGAATGAATGGTACCGTTTAATCGTCTCAGTAAAAAACGGAAGTCATTTTATCTGTTATCTTGACGGTCAGTTATTGTTAAAAGGAACGGTTCAACCTGTTAACGGACGATTTTCGCTTGAAAATCAATTGCTCATTTTTGCTGACGAAAATGGCGAAGATGGATTAATCCATTGCTCTGAATTGGCCATTTGGGATAAGGCGCTTACCGCTGCAGAAGCTTTGGAACTGGGGGGTTTTGTCCATAAAACTCCTGAATTAAAAGCAAGAATACCATATCTCCAAAGTCCCGGAAAAACATCAATGACAATTTGCTGGCACGACACAGCTCAGTCAGGGACTAAAGTTTTATATGGATTAGATTCCACAATTTTAAACCTTGAGACACAAGGTACATCAGAAATAATAAGTTCCCCCATTCGCTGGCACTCCGTAAAACTATCTGCTTTACAACCAGATACCCGGTATTTTTATAAAGTGTCGAGTGGAGATCAGTTTTCGAATACCTTTTCATTTAAAACACTCCCAGATTCTGACTACAACGGGAAAATAAGATTTATTATGCTGAGCGATACCCATAGTTCCGATACTACCATGGCCGGCAAAATAATCCGGCAGGCCCGCTCAAAAATTGCTGAGCTGTACGGCTCTGATATTGAGAATCATATCACTGGTATAATTCATTCGGGCGATATTGTTGTGAGTGGAGATTCGCCGGGACAATATGATAAACAATTTTTCCAGCCTTTATCATCACTAACCGCAAATATTCCGACAACAGTTGTTGCAGGTAATCACGAGGTTGAAAGTCCATATTTCTATCAATATCTGAAAGTGGACGAATTATCGGCTTATCCGGGAGTACCGGCCTTAAACGAAAAAATTCTGCAACTTAGGGTTGGAAATTCTTTGTTTTTAGGTTTAAATACAAATATCATTAATCAATACGGAACTACTCAGGCAAATTGGCTCAACGTCAAGTTAAATGAAGCTGAAAACGACGCAACCGTAGATTTTGTTTTTCTGTTTTTTCACCATCCCCCTATGTCAGAACTTTGGGATTATACAAATACACAAGATGCAGGTACCGCTTATGTACGGGATGTTTTACTGCCGGTAATTAAAAAATATACCAAAGTACAGCAGATGCATTACGGCCATACACACGGTTTTGAAAGAGGAGCAATTTTGTCGGAACAACCT
>DATITY010000102.1:0-1740 GCA_035467235.1 Draconibacterium sp.
ACACCCGAAAGCAACGTCTCGCGCTGGAATACCAATCCGAGGCAGTTAAATTCGGGATTAAACGGAACACAGGAAGAAGATGGTTCGTACTTTTTGTTTGCTTATTGGATGGGGCGGTATTATGGCTTTTTTAATGAATAATTATCATAATATGTATAAAATTGAAAAAGGAATTTTGTTTTTTTGTCATATAACCAACTGATGATATTTAATGAATAAATTGCCAGGGTTCCTTTTTCTGATTTTTGCCGTTTTTTTTGCCAGCGCTCAACCCAAAATAACTGATACTTTACTTATCGAAGAAGTGGTTGTAACTACACAGCGCATTCCTTTAAATGAGGAGTTGATTCCTTACAGTATCGGTCTGTTGGATAAAAAGGAAATGGACCATTTTACCAAGCGTTCTACTCCCGAAATGCTGATGAATACGAATGGGGTTTTTGTACAGAAAACAAATCATGGCGGAGGTTCCCCGTTTATCCGCGGACTTACCGGCAATCAAACGCTTTTGTTGCTCGATGGCATCAGGCTCAATAATTCCATTTACCGATACGGACCAAATCAATACCTGAACACGGTTGATGTTTTTACCATCGACCGCATGGAAGTTGCCAGGGGAACCGGTTCGGTGCAATATGGTTCCGATGCATTGGGTGGAGCAATTCAGATTTTTAGTGTCGAGCCGCTTTTAAATTCAACAGGTTCTGAATGGCATGGAAATGTGACAGGCAAAATGATGACTGGCGGAATGGAGAAAACCGGACGCGGCCAACTGGAATACAATTCGAAAAAAATGGCAATGCTGATTGGTGGCACATATCGTGATTTTGGAGACCTTTTGGGTGGAAAGGAAACAGGTGTGCAAAGTCCATCGCTTTACACCGAGTATGCATTCGACGGGAAACTGATTTTTGCATTGAAGGAAAACATGCAACTCACATTGGCCAGCCAGTTTCTCAACCAGTCGCATGTGCCCGTGTATCATAAAGTTGTACTCGAAAATTACGCAGTTAATGAGTTTCAGCCACAGCAGCGTTTGATGAATTATGCACGGCTCAATATTCAAGGCACAAAAAAAATATTCGACCAGGTAAAATTTATCGCATCGTGGCAGCAAAATACAGAAAATACAGCAGCTCAAAAAAACAATACAGTGTTGATGCAACTCGACAGCAACCGTGTGAATACGCTTGGTTTTGTGGCCGATGTTACTTCAGAATTCAGCAAAAACTGGACTGCAAATTCGGGGATCGAGTTTTATCACGATGTGGTTTCAAGCAGCCGTTTTGTAATTACTTCCGATAATTCAGCAGCACCACTCGAAAAACGCGGATTATATCCTGATGATTCGAAATACGGCAATTTTTCTGTTTACTCTCTGCATCATTTCACTTTGAACAACTGGATAATCGATGGAGGAATCCGGTTTAATGCCTTTAATATTAAAATTGATGACAAGGATTTGGGCGAAGTTAAAATTACCCCTGAAGCGCTTGTTTTTAACCTTGGTGCAATGTACAACATCAACCGTTCGAATCATTTGTACGGCACAGTCAGCAATGGATTCAGGGCGCCAAACATCGACGATATGGGGACACTTGGAATTGTGGATTTTCGTTACGAGGTACCGGCTTACGACCTAAAACCAGAGAAATCAGTCAATTTTGAAACCGGATACAAACTCAATCTCCCGAAATTTCAGGCGAATATTGCCGGTTATTATATGGACCTGAACCAGTT
>DATITY010000103.1:0-2911 GCA_035467235.1 Draconibacterium sp.
ACTCCTGGGTGTATATACCGGAACAGCAATCCCACCCACAATTAATTCAAGCAGCAATAAACTATTTCTGAAATTTAAAACTGACAGCAGCAAAGAAGCAAAAGGCTGGATGGCAGAATACCACAGCGTTACGCCAGTCTATTGCAGTGGGATGACTACATTAACTTCAGATTCCGGCTCCTTTTCGAATGGAAGCGGGGGAAAAAATTACAATAACAATGCTAACTGCAAGTGGAGAATCCAACCACCGGATGCGGGAGAAATTACTCTTTCATTCAACAGTTTTGATCTGGAAGAACATGATAAACTTTCCGTATATTCCGTAGGTGCTTCAACGGTTCTGCTCGGCACGTTTACAGGCAAAAAGAAGCCTGATCCAATTGTTTCTCCAACAGGAGCCCTTTTGACAGTGTTTAATTCGAATGGCTATAACACAGCAGCAGGGTTTGATGCAAGTTACACCTCTACAATTACAGGAACTGAGGAGTTAGACATTTCCGCTGGAATGACAATCTCTCCCAATCCATTCACCACCTCAACAACTTTCACATTCAGGCTCGAAAAATCAGCCAATGTGAGTATTCGCGTGTTCGATATTTTCGGACGACTGGTTGCCGAACCTGTAAAGGAATTTCATCAGATTGGGGAACAGAATATACAATGGAATACAGAGGGGCTGCCTTCAGGCCTTTACTTTTGCCGGTTAAAAGCCGGAAACCAGTTCTTTACGCACAAGATTGTAAAAATGTGAGAATATGTATTACCCTGGAAGAATTCTTGTTGAAATTTGTTTGTTTAAACGAACTTATCGTCTGAATTTTTTCGCTGACATTTATTATTTAAAGCTGGCTAATGTAGCCGATAGTCACTGATTATCAACATAATATAAAAGAGATTTTTTGAAAATAATTTGTTTTTTGATTCATATTGTCGTAACTTTTATTGACAATTTCTAAAAAAAAGTCAAAGTCAATTAACTAAAAATCGTTCGGTTATGAAAGCAATCATTTTAATTTTGTACGGCTTGTGCGTTACAGTAATGCTGCAAGCCCAGGTTTCGAAAACTGTAGAAGATTTATCTGCAGGTGAACTTAAAACAGTTCTTTCCCCGGAAGAACTTAACTCTGTTACCAATCTAACTATTACTGGAACTATAGATGCCCGCGATTTTAAAACCATGCGCGATGATATGCCTTCTCTTGCTGTATTGGATTTAATCGGGGTATCCATCGAAGCTTATAATGGCCCTGACGGGACTTCACTACAGGGAACTGAAAATTACCCGGCAGATGCTGTTCCCGAATTTGCATTTGTAAACGTAGATGGAATTGGAAAAAAGTCACTTACTTCGGTAATCCTTCCTGAATCAATTTCTATAATAAGTTACTATGCGTTTTATGACTGTGGCATAACTGCAATCTCAATTCCATCTTCAGTAACTTCATTACAGTATGCCGCTTTTGCATACTGTGGAAATTTGATTTCAGTAAATATTCCATCTGTTGTAACTTCAATTGAACACTATGTTTTTTATGAATGTATCGGACTGACTTCGATAGAAGCAAAACCTTCTTTTCCGGTAAATCTGATTAATTCTGCTGATGTTTTTTATAATGTAGATAAAACTAACTGCATTTTGTATGTTCCTTATGGCGCAAAAGCTGCATATCAAAATGCTAATCAGTGGCAGGATTTTATAAATATTGTTGAAGCTGCCAACGGATTTAGCTTAAGTACAGGCATGATCAACCTTGAAACTGCCGCCGGAAGCACTGGCACCGCAACTATTACAGCAAATGTAGCCTGGACGACGTTTTCAGATCAAAGCTGGCTGACAGTTAGCCCGGCTACAGGCAGTGATAGCCAAATCCTTACTTTCACTGCCGAAGAAAATACTTCGATAAACAGACGATTCGCCACCGTTATTTTTTCCGCTGATGGTTATGATTCGCAATCTATAATTATTACACAAGCAGCAGTAACACCAACTGCCGTGATTAAAAAAGCTGATACTGCGCCAGTACTGGATGGAACAATTGATGATTTGTGGGCAACAGCCAATACTTATAACATCGATCGTCCATTCATCAATGAAACTCCTACACTTGGCGCTACCACATGGAAGGCACTCTGGAACAGTGAAGGTATTTATCTTTTGGTGGAGGTAACCGATGATGTCTTTATGCCTGCCTATGCAGGAACCGATCCCGGCCAAAACTGGATGTACGACAAACCGGAAATATATTTTGATGTGAATATGGAAAAGAAAGATGGTTTGGGAGCAATGTCCGGATACGGACATTATCAGTTTGCTCCAACCTTTGAAGAGTCATCAATAGGTGGAGGTATTATATCAGATATGGGTAACGGCGCTTTATATTCTTTCAAAGTAAATGCTCCCAACTATGTGGGAGAATATTTTTTCCCCTTCTCGATTTTGATTGACAAGGACGAAATTGAAGTAGATCGGGGATCTGAAATTGGATTTGATATTACAGTTGTAGATAACGACATCTCGGATCCTTACCGTAACCGCGCAGTCTGGTCCAATATAGGTGAAATCAATGAAAACTGGGCTAACATGGATGATGCCGGAACCATAACTCTTGAAGGAGCAGAACCTAAAGTTTTCATCACCCAAATTAATATAGAGGATGGTACTATCAGTACCGATAACGGCACATTGCAAATGATTGCTGATATTCAACCGACTAATGCCACTGTTAAAAATCTGAAATGGTCAGTAGAAAATGTTACTGGCAGAGCCAAAATTGACGTTACTACAGGTTTGCTAACTGCAGTTATGAACGGTATGGTAACAGTAAAAGCTACGGCAAGGGATGGTTCGAATGTTGAAGGCAGCGCTTCGGTTACAATCAGCGGACAGATTGTTCAGCTTGCCGATGTTGAA
>DATITY010000104.1:0-3168 GCA_035467235.1 Draconibacterium sp.
TCGCACCAAGCGCCGCTGCTCCATCGCCATCATAACCGGAAACAATTACTGCGACAAGTTTGCCATCCCAGTTTTTTGACATTGAACGCATGAAAACGGTAATCACATCGGGCCATCCCCAGGGTTTTGATATCGGTTTTAACCTGAACTCTCCATCTTTAATGTGCAAATCGCGTTTTTCGGGAATAACAAAAACATGGTTCGGTTTGATATCCAACTTTTCCTTTATCAATTCAACCGGCATCTCTGTATATTTCGGAAGAATCTCGTGGAGCAAAGTGGCTACCGTTCTCAGGTGGTTAACGATGACGATGGCAACGCCCATATCAGCCGGCAAATTCTTCAGTAACCTGATATAAGCATCAAGTCCACCGGCTGATCCGCCCACACAAACCACTGGGAAGTTTTTTGCAGCAATCTTCATTTTTATGTTTGTTAAATGTTATTTTCTTCCTGTTCCTCATCCAGATCAATATGATCGTCTCCTCCTATACTATAATAATTGTTCTCTTCATCTTCACTTCCAATTTCTTCCTGTTCGTCATCCAACTCTGAGCCGGGAATATCGAGGTCCGTATCACTTTGCTCTTCATCTAAATCATTCTTCCTTATTATATTGGTGCTGTTTGGATCTTTCGTTTTAGAAGTATCTTCAGGATCTACCTCTTCTTCTTCCTGAAATTTTTTGTAAATGTCTTCGCTGTCGGGATAGACCGGATATCCCGGAAGAATGTTTTCCTCTTTGTTGTCCGTCTGATTATCAGACAGATTTAACTTATCATCTTGTTTTTTCATTTTATACATGAATTTTGAGATAACTAAGTTAAGCCTCAGTGAACCGGAAAGTGTTACAGAATTTTTGAAAGAAATTACATTATTCACACATTTTCTCCAGAATGAGTGTCATTCCACATTTTGGGCATGATCCTGAATGATTTTGTTTCACTTCCGGATGCATGGGGCAGGTAAAAATTGTACCGGACTTTTAGGTGTTTCAGGTCGTTTCTAACTTTTATCTATTTTTTTCGGCTTTATGATTATGTTCTGACTGCACAGCTATATGCTGGTGTTCAGCATGTTTGTCATTTTTTTTAACCGGAACAAGGTGCATATTGCAAACGGGGCAGTCGCCGGGTTTTTTGATATACTTTATCGCCTTCGCAGAGCATGGGACAGGCATATTCTTTTGCTGCTTTTTTTGGCCATAATTCAAATATTACGAATAACTTATCTGTCCTTACATTTTAAGGTCATGTATTACATCATGAAATATGATTCCTTTTTTCGTCATACTCATCTTTGCTGATTTCTCCCTTGGCGTATCTTGTTTTTAAGATATCCTGTGGCGAATTATACTTTGGCCTGGTCGTTTTTCTTTTGCGCGTCATAGCATTTACAATCACTGCAATTACTATAACAAGGACAATAAGTCCGATGATCCAGCCATATCCATTCCCCATTCCCCAAATATTATTCATTTCTTCCATCATATCATTTATTTTTATCTTTTGAATAATTTAACTCATTACTTTTCTTTTTATAATAAGGATTTCAAGAAATCTAAATTAATCAATGAGAAACACATTCGTGTTACAGAATTTTTGAAAGAAATTACATCTTTCACACATTTTTGAATGATTCACAGGTTACATTATTTTAAGAAATTGATATTCCTGGTTATGACCGACGCTTAGTTGGAATGCTCTTTTTTGAAGAATTACTTTGCACCTGGAGCAATTCAATGATTTTATCCAATTTATCCACTTCAATCGACTTCAATAGAATTGCCAAAGCTTCTATTTCCTGTTTTGCATCTTTGTTCGTTTTGTAATCCTGCTCAGCATGCAACCTGTCGCGTTCGTTTTGCCTGTTTTGCGACATCATAATAATAGGCGCTGCATAAGCTGCCTGTGTTGAGAAAAGAAGATTGAGCAATATGAAAGGATAGATATCCCAGTGAAACATAAATCCTACAAGATTTAATACCATCCATATAACAACCAAAACCGTTTGCAGGATGATGAACCTCTATGAACCCATCCCTTTTGCTACCGCGTCTGCGACACGTCCACCAAAACTTAATGTTGCATGATGTTTTTCATGCCAGGTTTTTTGAGTTCCCATTTTTATTTAATTTCTTATTTGTTTCATTCAGTATTCACCCAATTCCTTCTTAATTAAAAGATTATGGTTATCGTAAACCGTCTTTTTCCAGCAGTGCCACTTTATTCAAACGGCGGATGTATTTTTCTTCTGCCTTGAAATCGGCACCCAGAAAAGCCTGTACAAATTCCCAGGCGAGGGCAGAGCCGATAATTCCACCACCCAGGCACATCACATTCATGTCATCATCTTCAACTCCCTGATGTGCAGAAAAGGAATCGGTTATTAATCCAGCCCTGACTCCATGAACTTTGTTAGCTGCAATACAAGCCCCAACGCCACTGCCACAAATTGCCAGACCACGGGTGATTTCACCTTCCGAAACCGCTAAAGCCAGTGGCACAACAAAATCAGGATAATCGTCTCCGTCTTTCAGTTCAAAAGCGCCGAAGTCCTTTACCCTATAACCGGCAAAGGTAAGTGCCGCGACGAGTTGAACTTTTAATTCAAACCCGCCGTGATCGGCAGCTATACCAATGCGCATGGTCTCTCTTCTGTTTTCAGTGTTTCCCTTTTTCAGGTAGTTTTTTGATTCCATTTCCAGTTAAGAATTTCAGGCATGTCCTGCCCGTGTTTTTCGATGTACTTTTTATGACTGACAAGTTTGTTCTTCATCATAGTTTTTAGCTTGGTACCTTTAGTTCCCGGCGCTGGCAGACGTTTTATCACATCCTGAACGAGGTGGAACCTGTCGAGATCGTTTAAAACCGTCATGTCGAAGTAGGTTGTAATGGTACCTTCTTCCTTATAACCGCGAACATGGATGTTTTCGTGGTTGGTGCGCTTGTAAGTCATCCGATGTACCAGCCAGGGATAACCGTGAAATGCAAAAACAACGGGTTTGTCGGTGGTGAATAAAGCATCAAAATCCCGATCCGTCAATCCGTGCGGATGTTCGGTATCCGGTTGAAGTTTCATTAAATCAACCACATTTACAACGCGTATTTTTAAATCCGGCAAATGCTCCCGAAGGATTGAAACCCCAGCAAGGGTTTCGAGTGTTGG
>DATITY010000105.1:0-7354 GCA_035467235.1 Draconibacterium sp.
CACCGGTTACTGCACCACCATTTGTTTTATCAGTGGTTACCGCATTGTTTAACAACTTATCGACAGTTACAGCAGAATTTTGTATCTTATCAGTACTAACCGCCAGACTGCCCAATTTTGCTGTTGTAACTGCTGAATTAGCCAGATCGACTGATACAATACTTCCATCCAGAATTTTTGCTGATGTGACTCCATTATTAGCAATCTGTAAAGGTGAGGCCACTGTACCATTACCTGTCAGTGAGGCATCCGTAATGACATTGTCTGTACCCCAGTTATCACCAATTCTTACAGTATTTGCATGCAAGGCATACGGAACGCTCAGCAACTGGCTGGTGCTTAATTCCTGGTAGGCAGTGCCGCCTTCCGGGTCCATTTCAATTCTTACATAGTAACTGTCGTTACCCCATTCAATCGAAGAAAATGTACCCGACACGGGTGTTCCTTTTCCGATTTCCAGTTCAACCAAACCAAACGCATTAGTGTTTATGTGAGTGTGAGTCTCACTGTAGGCTAATGCACCGGAAACGCTTCCGCTCAGGATACTGATCCTGAAACTTACGCTTTGATTTGCCAAAACATTACCTGAATTGTCGCGGGCAACTGCCTGGTAACGGAAAGATTGGGGAGTTTGGGCTGATAATACTGCTACTCCAAGGAATAATGCAAGTATAAAAAGTGTAAAGTTTTTCATAATTTCTTTATTTATGGTACAATGTATTTTTTGCTGAACTGATATTGATTCAATAAAAATTAAGGCGATGGAATAAACAGTGCTGAAAATGAGCCATAGTTGAGATATACTACATCCTCATCTGCCGACGTTCCCCAGTGATAACTGACAATATAAAACTTCTTTGTTCCGGCTGCAGAGACCGTGGCTACCGCGTTAACAGCGCAGGGTGACTGGTAATATCCCCCAATTAACTGATGTTCAAATTCCCACCATACCTGCGCCAAAATCCCGCTTGTTGGACTGGTAGAAATGCCCACACCAACCCAGGTACCTTCAAGGTACGTATGATTAGTATATAATGTACCTGAAAAGTTCAGCATTACAAAACCCGGTCCCGGAGCTACAATGGTGATGGTATCCATTGGGCCCCATGAATTAAGTGTTGAAATGGTTCTGCTCAGCGAAAACTTCTCATAAGCCACCCTTGGGCTGTTTGCAATTTGTAAAGCATCTGCAAAAAGGGTGTCTCTAATCTCCGCATTTCCTTTCACATAGAATTTACCACCTTCAAAATATCCCGAATATCCATCAGCAGATGTGACTTTTCCGTAAACACCTTTACCTGTTGTTGAAGATGAAAAGCCATAAACTCCCTGATTGGAACCTTCTCCCCAAACACCCGTGCTGCTGGTATTCGCGGCAATTCCCTGCACTCCAATACTTGCTGTACCTGTTGCTTCGCCGACAACACCGCGTCCCTGATTTCCCGTTGCAGTGCCATAAACTCCGTATTTCGGCGATTTACCATACATTCCATAACCAGACGCCGACAATGATTCTCCGTAAACACCGTAATTTAAACCGGTTGTTGGTGTGGCAACACCTTTGATAGCTGTTGATCCGGCAGTGGTGGCATTTTGAACCACATGCAGTTTGTCGGCGGGTATCAGGGTGCCGATGCCCACCCGTTTGTTTGCATTGTCGAATTTTATCCAGGTCTCATCGCCGTAATGGCCAAAGGTAATATCCTCGGTGGTCAGCATACTCAGGTCCTCTGCAACCAGCCGCAAATCTCCCCCGGTTAATCCCGTTATCCGGGTGGCATCGCTTCCGAAATAGATACTGGAAAGCAGGTTTAATCCAATGTTACCACCGATATTGAGTTTGCCCAGCCGGCTGACGCTTCCCAACTGAACTGAATCTGTGGATGTGGTAAGCCTGATGATTGATCCATCATCGGTCCAACCGCTGCTACTGCCGATGGCATCTGCAGCAGGAGCCCAGGTGGTTCCGTTCCATTTTAAAACCTGCCCGCTGGTGGCGCCTGACTGTGAAATTTTATCGCCGGTAACCGCATCTGTGGCTATTTTGGCCGAAATAACCGAACCGGTTGCCAGTTTACCGGAAGTTACCGCGTTGTCAGCCAAATCTTCCGTTGCAACAGTCTTATTTTCTATATGTACTGAAGTAACGCCATTGTCAGCAAGTTTTAACGGGCTTTTCACAGTTCCGTTTCCGCTGAGTGTATTATCGGGAATTACAACCTGGTTACCCCAGTTATCGCCGGTTTCAACGGTTTTGGCGTGCAGGGCATACGGTACGCTCAACAACTGGCTTGTACTTAATTCCTGATAGGCAGTGCCGCCTTCAGGGTCCATTTCAATTTTGACAAAGTAACTGTTGCTGCCCCAGTTAATTGCTGAAAAGGTTCCGGTAACCGGTGTACCCTTGCCGATTTCAAGTTCAACCAAACTAAAAGCGTTGGTTGATAAACCGGAGTGGGTTTCACTGTAAACTACAGTCCCAGAAATACTGCCACCCAGAATGCTGATCCTGAAACTTACATTTTGGTTGGCCAGCACATTGCCTGAATTGTCGCGGGCTACAGCCTGGTAACGGAAAGATTGGGGAGCCTGCGCTGATACGGCTACTCCTAAAAATAATGCAACGATGAAAAAAATAAATGTTTTCATGATATACGGTTATTTGATTCGATTTCTTCCCTAATCATATCCTACCGGGCATCATGATTTCCTAAAATGAAATTCGGAAAAAGTGTTAACATCTATCCGGTTAATACCCGGCAGATATCTCATACAAATTACAAAATTTTATGAGCAAAACAAAATTCTTTACCATGCAGTTATTATCATCGCAAAATATTGTCATAATTCAATTAAGGTAATTAAAATGAGTGTGATACCGTTGCGAGTGGTTACCGGTTAAAAATTTTCAGAAATAAAGTCTTAACCAAAAACATTAACTCATTTATTAATTATTCCGTTTTTGAATCTTTTTACCATAAATACTTAAATTTGCGCTGATTAATACAAAATGAACAAGAATTTCACCGACATATCGGATTACGTAAAAGTTGTAAAACTTAGAAATAACAGGAGAATTGTGGTATTTCTGATTTGCCTGGCTATTGCAACCGCTCTTTGGTTTTTAAATGCTTTAGGTAAAGATTATACTACCACGGTTTCGTATCCGGTAAAATTTACAAATCCTCCTGAAAACCAATTTCTTGCGAATAATACTCCGGTAAAACTCGATTTAAAAATTGATGGACAGGGATTTACATTACTTCGCTATAAATTGTTGTCATTCTCCCCAATCGTCCTCGATATCGAACAGGTTACAAAAAATCTGGAATCAAATTCAGGAACATACAAAGTGTTAAGTAAAAATCTTATCAGGGAAGTATCCGACCAATTAAGCAGCGAAGTAAGAATTACTGAAATTAGTCCCGAATTGCTTGAAATAGTATTAGATAGCTTAATCACTAAAACAGTGCCGGTTGAACTGGATATTAATGTTGATTTTGTGCCCCAGGTTAATTTAAAATCTCAAATTGCCACAATGCCGGATAAAGTTAAAATAACAGGTCCGGCAATTTCGTTAGAGAAAATTTCAGCCGTAAAAACAAAGGTTAATATTTTGAACAAACTTGACGCTAGCATTCAACAGGAAATTGATTTAATTCATCCGGAGAGAACAACAATATCTCCCGAAAAAGTCACTCTAATTATTGAAGTTGAAAAATATACCGAAAAGGAGCTGAAAATTCCGATTGAAATATTGAATAAACCAGACAAGGTCCGTATTAAACTTTTCCCTTCAGAGGTAAAAGTATTGTTTACTGTGGGACTTAGCAGATTCGAAAAAATTAAACCGTCCGACTTTGAAGCTTCTGTTGATTATAATTCAATTGTTACCGATATGAATTACCTGAATATTACCCTTAATAAAAAACCCGAATTTATTCAGGGAATCAGATTCAATCCTGAAAAAGTTGAGTTCTTAATAGAAAGAAATTGAAAACCACGTTATTTTATTAACCTTATTTTTTAAATGGCTTTATCAATTGGAATAACAGGCGGGATTGGAAGCGGAAAATCAATCGTTTGCAAAATATTTAAAATCATTGGTATTCCTGTGTTTGAGGCTGATGTTATTGCCAAAACATTAATAAATTCGAATACAGAAATAAGAAATGGCCTTATTCAGCTTTTTGGTAAAACAATTTATGATTCTGACAATAAGATCAACAGAAGAATGCTGGCGAATTTGATTTTTAATGACGATTTACTGATGGAAAAAATAAATCAATTGATTCATCCTGTTGTAAGATTCGAATTTACAAACTGGCTGAAACAACAAAATTCAGTTTATGTAATTCACGAAGCGGCAATTTTGTTTGAAAGTGGGTTTTATAAAATGATGGACTATACCATTTTGGTTTCGGCTCCCGAAGAAATGAGAATTGAGAGGGCTGTCAGGAGAGATAACATTCAGCCAGAACAGGTCAGGTTGCGTATGTCAAAACAATGGCCCGATGAAGAAAAGCGAAAACTGGCAGGTTTTGAACTTGTCAACGACAATAAAAATTTACTTATTCCACAGATTTTAGAAATAGACAATAAAATAAAAACGTATGGCAAAATTTGGTAAATGGTTGGGAGGCGGCCTGGGATGGGCTGTTGGTGGACCAATTGGCGCAATTTTTGGATTCATGCTCGGTTCGTTGTTCGACGGAAGTTCGGAAATAGTTGCAACTGGTTCACGAACCGGATATTCAGGACAAACAACTGCAGGTGGTTATGTGATGAGTTTGTTGGTATTGACTGCAGCAGTAATGAAAGCCGATGGAAAAGTGCTGAAATCGGAACTCGATTATGTGAAAAAATTTATGGTACACAATTTTGGTGAAGCATCGGCAACCGAAGCGGTGCGAATGCTTCGCGATTTGCTGAATCAAACAATTCCGGTTAACGAAGTTTGCAACCAGATAAAACAAAATATGAACTATTCGGCACGGTTGCAGCTGATGCATTTTCTGTTTGGAATTGCCCAGGCCGATGGTGAAGTTGCTGCAAATGAAAAAGAACTTATTGCCTTCATTGGCCGTGAAATGGGATTGACAGAAAAAGATTTCGAGTCGATTCAGGCTATGTTTGTACCGAACACCGAAGCCGATTATAAAATCCTTGAAATTGAAACTTCTGCCACTGACGAAGAAGTAAAAAAAGCTTACCGCAGGATGGCGATGAAATATCATCCCGATAAAGTGAGCCATTTGGGGGAAGATTTTCAGAAAGCTGCACACGAGAAGTTTCAGAGTGTAAATAAAGCCTACGAAAATATTAAAAAAGAAAGAAAAATGGTTTAGGGAACGGGCATGCTGCAGAAACAATGCAGGTGTTGTATTTGCAACATGCTTATTAAAATGATATGAGAATTTTATCCACAAATATTGGCGAATCACGTTCTGTTTTCTGGAATGGGATAGAAGTTAAAACCGGAATTTTCAAATTCCCGGTGACTCAACCTATTTTCCTGGATTCAGACGATGTTGAAAACGACCATGTAATCGACCGCAAATATCATGGCGGGATAGATAAAGCTTGTTATTTATATTCAGCCGATCATTACGGTTACTGGCAAAAGTTATATCCCGTACTCGAAATGCCTTTCGGTATTTTTGGCGAAAACCTTACCGTTGAAGGATTACACGAAGCTGATGTAAATATTGGGGATATTTTTAAAATTGGAGAAGCAGTTGTTCAGGCAACACAACCCCGGCAACCCTGTTTTAAGCTTGAGTTTCGCTTTAAAAACAATAAAATCGTTCAGCAGTTTATCGATTCCGGGTTTTCAGGAGTTTATATTCGCGTTCTGGAAAAAGGAAACGTGAAAGCGGGCGATTTAATGGAACTGGTTGAAAAGAAAGATTCACTTTCAATTCAAAAAGTTTATGAATTACTTTACACGTCTGAATTTCAAAAAGAAGCGGTTAAAATGGCTGTAAACGATCGGTTCATTGCCGCAAGCTGCAGAAAAGATTTACTGAAACGGTGGGGTGATGAATTGTAATTTTTAATCCCAAACCCGGTGTATTCGCCCCAAAGCACTGTTTCATCAATCTTCATTTCCGATTTTATTCCTTATTTCGAAATCAAAATCAAAAAAGGCAAAAACATACATAAAAGTTAGCCTTTCAAAACAAAATTTTAAATAATGAAAACCGGATTTGCCATATCAGAATACCATGACGTAGCTGAAATCTATGCGAAAATTAATGCGTTGGTGGCACAACCCATACGTTCGGTGCAACGGGATAAAATGGAAATGTATTTAAACCATTTTGAAACGAAATGTGCCAAATCGAAGGCGATGACCAGCGAGGCAAAAAAATATATTCCGGGCGGAGTTCAGCACAACCTGGCATTCAATCATCCGTTTCCGCTGGTTTTTAGCAAAGCCGAAGGCGCTTTTTTGTACTATTTGGATGGCAACAAATACATCGATTTTCTGCAAGCCGGTGGCCCGACTGTTTTGGGAAGCAATTACCCGTTAATCAAAGAAAAAGCAAAGGAACTTATCGACGATTGTGGTCCGGTTACCGGGCTTTTTCACGAATACGAAATGAAAATTGCAGAATTTATCTGCAAACGTTACAAGAGTGTTGACAAGTTCAGAATGTTGGGTAGTGGTACCGAAGCTGTGATGGCAGCAATCAGGGTGGCACGTTTGGCAACCGGAAAAAAGAAAATAATTAAACTGGGTGGCGCTTATCATGGCTGGAGCGACCAAATGGTTTACGGAATGCGAATTCCGCGAACAGGCAGGTTCGAAGCACATGGAATACCGAAAGCATGCTCAAAACATACTCAGGAAGCCTATCCAAACAAGATAGTTGAAATAGAAAAATTACTGAAATGGAATAAACTGCGGGGTGGCACTGCTGCAGTAATTGTTGAACCCGTTGGTCCTGAAAGCGGCACACGTCCTATAGATTTCGATTACAATAAAAAAATCAGAGAACTTTGTACTAAACATGGCACTTTGCTCATTTTCGACGAAGTTGTTACCGCCTTCAGGATTGGAATCACCGGCGCACAGGGGTATTTTGGAGTCACTCCCGATCTCACTGTTTTCGGGAAGGTGGTGGCCGGTGGATATCCTGCAGCGGGCGGACTGGGCGGCAAAGATGAATACATGGCCTACCTGACTGCCGGGTTGGGCGGAACAAAGAAAAAAGCCATGGTTGGCGGAACTTTGGCTGCCAATCCGTTAAGCGCTGCTGCCGGTTATTACACCCTGCTCGAAATCGAGAAACAATATGCCTGCGAAAAAGCTGGCAGGGCCGGCGACAGCCTTACCAAAGGTCTTCAG
>DATITY010000106.1:0-4472 GCA_035467235.1 Draconibacterium sp.
TTTAATTTGTGCCGATGCCAGTTCAAAAGATTATATTCTTCCGCGTTCCATGGGCTATTTGGGCGCTGATTTAATTCTGCTACCAAGCAGTTGGGCAGTAAAACCAGACCATGACAACAAAAGTGAACCATATGGAGGAATGTGGAGTGAGGCTTTTAACGCTGTCTGTAAAGAATTCAATCTGAATATTGCTTCTGTCAGCAATGTGGGTAAAATTGTGGATGGACCCTGGGAAAACTGGAATTGCATAGGTAACTCAATTTTTACCGGAAATGGTGGCAAAGATATAACCGTTTTGCCTTACGGATTAAATGCGGATACCATTGTTTATCAGGAAGTAAAAATGGTTCAGCGTCCTGGACGGGGAACTACATGGTATAAATACTGGAATAATCAGAACAATAAGTAAAAAATTTAGCTTTCTGTCTTACCCACGCATACTTGCTTTAAAAATTATATTTAAAACACAACTTAAAAAGATATCATGAGGTTAATACATTGGAATTGCCAGGGCTCATTTAGGACTAAGAATGAATGGATTTTATCCTTGAAACCTGATATTCTTGTTGTTTCGGAATGCGAAAAATCTGAAAAACTAGGATTTGGAAAGTTTACTCCAACTCCCAATGATTTTTACTGGCATGGAGAAATTGATAACAAGGGTATTGGAATATTTTCATATTCAAGCTATAAGTTTAAACTCCTTGATATTTTTAATCCTGAATTTAAATTCATTTTACCATTCAATGTGACCGGAAATGGGCAGAATTTTATTCTTTTTGCGATATGGACAATGGACAATAAACAACTACCGCAAACAAGTTATATAGTGCAGGTCTGGCTGGCAATAAACTACTATAAGGATTTGTTAAATGATACTGCAATTTTAATTGGAGATTTCAATAGTAACCAAATATGGGATAGTAAATATAGGTTTGGAAATCATACTGACGTTGTAAATAAGTTAAAAGAATATGATATCTTTAGCCTGTATCATGAGCAAAACAGACAAAATCAAGGTAAAGAGACAAAACCAACTTTCTACATGTATCGGAAAATTGACAAACCTTATCATTTAGATTATTGCTTTGCTTCCAGAAAAATTTTTGAAAAGGGATTTGAATTTATCGTAGGTGAATACAATGACTGGATAGATAAAAGTGACCATACACCAATAATAATCAATTTTAATAACAAAAGAAGTATGATAGTTCTTGAAGCGGGAACAGAGGGTGGCTCTGTACAATTATTATTCGAAAATAATCAATTTTCCTATTTTACAAATGAATCAGCATTGGCTGATTTTTTTGATGACCCTGAGGATATGGTATTTACTAGGATGTCGCATCAATTTAACACTTTTGATTTAGCAATGAAAAGTTTAATGAACAGATATCAAATATTTTCTCTCTATCCTCTTGAGGTTAATCCAGAATTTAGTGGACAAATTATAGGTTACTATAAAAAATTTATCAGTGAGAATGGAGAAAATACTTGGGGGAGACAAAATTGGGATGAAATATTACAACTCGATTAATTACAACTTTGTTCTTAATTCTCTTATTTCACATCTTTGATTAAGTTATTTGCAACATCAAATTAATTTGCTTTAAACTCCAATAACTTCAACTGAAGAGATTAAATGAGGATAAAACAATTGTATAATTTGTAAGTTTGAACGATTGAAATTCTTTAACTTATACCAATGAAATATCTAAACATTTTTCTTCTAATTGTTTTCTTCTACACCCAGTTTTCATGCAGCACTGTCGAATCCGAAAAGGAGTTAAATCCCTCAATGGTTTTGTGGTACAGCAAACCTGCCAACGGCTGGACAGAAGCGCTTCCGGTGGGAAACGGACGGCTCGGTGCAATGATTTACGGTGGAAATGTTACCGATACGATTCAGTTTAACGAAGAAACATTGTGGAGCGGACAACCGCACGATTACGCACATCCCGGTGCATCTCAGTACCTCGGTAAAATAAGAAATCTGCTGTGGGCAGGTAAACAGGAAGAAGCAACAAACCTGGCCAACGAGCAGTTTATGTCGCAACCGTTCGGGCAGCAGTGTTACCAGGCATTCGGAAATGTATTTCTGAACTTTGAAGGTCATGAAAATGCGGTAAATTATAAACGGAAACTCGATTTGGAGGATGCCATTTCAACTGTTAGCTATGAAATTGACGGAGTGAAATTCAAACGCGAAACCTTTTCTTCAACTCCCGATCAGGCAATTGTTATTCGGATTGAATCATCAAAAAACAGGACGTTGAATTTTACTGCAGGAATGAATTCTCCGCATTCAAACTACACCGTTTCAATTGAAGGCGACCAGATTATTTTAAAAGGAAAAGCAAACAATTACCCGAGAGGAGCTGGAATGGACGGCTATCCGTATCCTGAAAGCGAACTCACTTTCGAAGCACGATTGAAGGTGGTAAACGAAGGCGGTGGAATCGTTCAGACTGAAAACTCGATAAAGGTGGAAAATGCCAAATCAGCCACTTTACATCTGGTTGCCGCAACCAGTTTTGTGAGTTACAAAGATATCAGCGCCGACCCTGCAGAAAGATGTGAAAAATATCTTGCCAGTCTTGACGGAAAATCGTATGAAACCCTGAAAGCTGCTCACATCGCTGACTATCAGCAATTATTTAAAAGGGTTAATCTGGATTTGGGAAGCTCAGAAATTTCGAAACGGCCAACCAACGAACGCCTGATTTCTTTTAAAACTGATGAAGATCCGTCATTGGTTTCGCTGCTTTATCAATATGGAAGATATTTACTGATTTCTTCGTCCCGCCCGGGAACGCAACCCGCCAACCTGCAGGGAATCTGGAACCACAGAATGGCTCCGCCGTGGGACAGCAAATACACCATCAACATCAACACCGAAATGAACTACTGGCCCGCTGAAATGACGAACCTTGCAGAATGTACGTATCCATTGATTAAAATGGTGGAAGATTTGGCAGTTACAGGACGGAATGTGGCTAAAGAACATTACAATATGAATGGCTGGGTTGCTCACCACAATACCGATATCTGGCGGGGTGCGGCTCCTATCAATCACGCCAATCACGGCATCTGGCCAACCGGTGGCGCATGGCTCAGTCAGCATTTGTGGTGGCATTACCAGTTTTCGGGCGATGTTGAATACCTTAAAAATTCAGCTTACCCGGTTTTAAAGGAAGCTGCGACATTTTTTGCAGAATATCTGGTTCCCGATCCTAAAAATCCGGATTGGCTGGTCAGCGGACCAAGCAACAGTCCAGAACTGGGTGGCCTGGTAATGGCGCCAACCATGGACCATCAAATCATTCGGGAGCTTTTGGGAAACACGATTGAAGCTGCTGAAATTCTTGGAGTGGATTCTGATTTTGCAAACATGTTGAAAGAAAAACGGGCCAAAATTGCACCCAATCAGATTGGTCAGTACGGACAATTACAGGAGTGGCTGGTTGATAAAGATGATCCAAAAGACCAGCACCGGCACGTTTCACATTTGTGGGGACTTCACCCGGGAAGCGAGATTCATCCGCTGACAACTCCCGAACTGGCTGAAGCCTGCAAAGTAACACTTTCGCACCGCGGTGATGGCGGTACAGGTTGGTCGCGCGCCTGGAAAATCAACTTCTGGGCAAGGTTGCTCGATGGTGATCATTCGTTTCTTTTGCTGAAAAACCTGATGGTTCCATCGATTGGAGCTGATACCGATTACAAAGACAGAGGGGGTTTGTATTTGAATTTATTCGATGCGCACCCGCCATTTCAAATCGACGGAAACTTCGGAGCAACTTCCGGAATTACCGAAATGCTGCTGCAATCGCACCTTCGCGATGAAAAGGGTGATTTCTACCAGGATATTCTTCCGGCGCTTCCTTCGGCACTTTCGAAAGGAAAAATTTCAGGAATAAAAGGAAGGGGAGGTTTTGAATTTACAATCGAATGGGAAAACGGGAAACTGGTTTCGGTGGATGTAAAATCACTTTTGGGAAAGAAACTAAACCTGCGTTATTCAGGAAAACTGATTTCAAAAGAAACAACAAGGGGAGAAACATATTCATTCAAAATTGAAGACTTAAAATAAGCACCTGCTTACTGCTCCCTTGATTTTTCAATTTTCAATTTTGCATTTTTAATTTCTAATTATTGCAGTCATGAAAGCATTGGTTTTAGACGAATACAAACAACTCAACTACCGCGATTTTCCGGAACCGGAAATGGAAGTGGACGAGGTTTTAATACAGGTAAAAGCCTGCGGAATCTGCGGCAGCGACGTTCACGGAATGGACGGCAGCACCGGCCGCCGGAAACCGCCGATTGTGATGGGACACGAAGCTTCGGGTGTAATTGCAGATGTGGGCGTTAATATATCGGGATGGAAAGTGGGCGACCGTGTCACTTTCGATTCCACCATTTACCCGCTAGATGACTGGTTTACCCGGAAAGGCCGCTATAATTTAAGC
>DATITY010000107.1:0-4859 GCA_035467235.1 Draconibacterium sp.
CCTGCCATTTTTGGCAGCATGTTCCAGAGTGTGATGAACGAAACCGAACGCCGCAAAATTGGCGCTCACTACACATCGGAGAAAAACATTCTGAAAGTGATAAAACCGCTTTTCCTCGATGCGCTGTGGCAGGAGTTTCATTCGGTGAAAACCAACTCCAATAAACTTCGCGCTTTTCACAAAAAGGTGGCATCGCTGCGGTTTTTAGACCCGGCCTGCGGGTGCGGCAATTTCCTTGTAATTACCTACCGCGAACTGCGCATGCTCGAACTCGCCATTCTGAACGAGTTGCAGCGCGGACAAATGGTACACGACATTTCGCAACTGGTGCTGTGCGATGTGGACCGTTTTTACGGAATCGAGTACGAAGAATTTCCGGCACAGATTGCGCAGGTGGCGTTGTGGCTCACCGACCACCAGATGAACATGCAGGTTTCGGCGGAGTTTGGCGAATATTTTGTGCGTCTGCCGTTGAAAAAATCGGCAAAAATAACCCACGGAAACGCGCTGCGCACCGACTGGGGCGGCCTTGTTGAACCGCTGCCATGGGAAACCGTCAGCCGTTTTGATTATATTTTTGGAAATCCACCGTTTGTAGGAAAAAACTTTCAGAACAAAGAACAGAAGGAAGATTTAGCTGAAATATTTAAAGATGTAAATGGTTCTGGAAACATTGATTATGTAACTGCATGGTATATTAAAGCAGCTAAATATTTGCAGGAAAACAATAAAGAAGAATTCAGCGATGACAGGAAAACACGTGTTGCATTTGTATCTACTAATTCGATTACGCAGGGCGAACAAGTTGGGATTTTATGGAACGAACTTTTCAGCCGATACCATATTAAAATACACTTTGCTCATCGTACTTTTAAATGGGGCAACGAAGCAAAAGCCAATGCAGCAGTTCATGTTGTAATCGTTGGATTTTCAAATTTCAACATTTCTGAAAAACTCATTTTCGTTTATGAAAATTTAAAAAGTGAACCTCACGAAATAAAAGCAAAAAATATTAACCCTTACCTGACAGAAGGTTCTAATAATGTACTTATCGCAAGAAGTCATCCCATTTGCAATGTGCCTGAAATGATTAATGGAAATAAGGTTGTTGATGGTGGAAATTTAATTTTAGATGAACAGGAAAAAGAGGAGTTATTAAAAAATGAACCTCAAGCTGAGAAATACATAAAAATGTTCATTGGAAGCGACGAATACATCAATAATACACCGCGTTGGTGTTTGTATTTGAAAGGCGCAAAACCCGATGAGTTGAAAAATATGCCAACTGTTTTAGAACGAATCAGAAAGGTGAAAGAAATGCGTGAAAAAAGCACTAAAATCCCGACTCAGAAATGGGCTGTGTTTCCTTCTTTATTCATAGAAAATCGACAACCTGAAACTGATTATCTTTTAATTCCAAGGGTTTCTTCAGAAAACAGGATATATGTTCCCATCGGGTATCTTTCAAAAGATGTAATAATCAGTGACAGGGCGACTTCATTACCAAACGCGAATTTATACACATTCGGAGTGATAATTTCAATCATGCACATGACCTGGATGAAATATACATGCGGAAGGATGAAAAGTGATTACAATTATTCCAATTCCATCGTTTACAACAACTTTCCCTGGCCCGAAAACCCCACCGAAAAGCAAAAGGAAACCATCGAAAAAGCCGCCCAAAAAGTTTTGGATGTCCGCGAACAGTTTGTGGGGAGTAGTTTGGCCGACCTCTACAACCCGATCACCATGCCGCCCGAATTGGTAAAAGCCCACAACGAGTTGGACAAAGCTGTTGATTTGGCCTATCGCCCGCAACCTTTCGCCACCGAAACAAAACGCATTGAGTTTCTTTTCGAACTGTATGATAAATACACGGCGGGGCTGTTTGCTGTGAAAAAAGCGAAAGGGCACAAATAGCCAAACATATACACAACATTTTCAGTAGCTGATGCCAGCGGCATCACATGTTTATAGAAAAAACCGGACATAATTAGACATTCGACCCCGGCCGGGGTCGTACGTTTTTCTGTGTCTCATTTGTTTCTATAAACATGCCAACCCGCTGGGTTGGGGCAATAAGTGCGTTTGGCTAACCGGATAACAATTTCATCCGCCCGGATAGGTAAATTGTGGCTTCCGGATTGGGTTTTGCCCCTGCCAGATAGCTTCGCGACCCACCCGGATAGCTGTTTTTCTGAAAACGGATAGGGTTTCCGGTTAACCGGATAGGTTGTTGAGCCAGCCGGATTGATTTTCCCGGCTCCCGGATAACCTTTCCACCCTCCCGGATTGGAGATTGACTCTCCCGGATACTCCATCAATACAACCAGATAGGAGTTTACCCCTCCAGATTGAAAAAAAAAAGCGGGCGACAAAAGCCGCCTTAAAAGTACTCGATGTCCGCAAAACATTTATGGAACCACAAATTTCCCCTCCAGGAGAGGAGGGGTGTCCCGATTTCCTGTCGGGACGGGGTGGTCAGAGAGGCTCTTCCCTCGCCGACCTCTAAAACCCTTAACCATGCCGCCCGAACTTGTAAAAGCCCACAACGAGCTGGACAAATCCGTTGATTTGGCCTACCGTCCGCAACCATTCACCAACGAAACCAAACGCATCGAGTTTCTTTTCGAACTGTATGATAAATACACGGCGGGGCTGTTTGCTGTGAAGAAACGACAACACCGCTAACCGAAATATTTTAAACCAATTTTCCCTTAAAAAGATTATCAGAAGTTCGTACATTTACCTGATAGACTTCAATATTGATTTCAAAACTAAAATCATACAACTATGGAATCAGATTTCAACCAACAAATCTGGGCAACACAGCCAACCATTGAAGAACGAATGGCAGCAGGCAAGGCATTACGCGAAAAATTCCCGCGCGAAATGCATGGCGAATACAAACCGGCAGAAAATCGTGTTGATCCGGTTTCAATTTTGGAGGAACAGGCAAAAACACGTCTTCCGTTTTTGGTTCCCATCAGGTATGCCCGAATGTTAACATCGCCCTTTGCATTCCTTCGCGGAAGCGCTGCAGTTATGGCGGCAGATCTGGCAACAGGCACAAAAACAACCGGTATTAATGTTCAGGCCTGCGGCGATATGCACGTTTCCAATTTTGGGGTATTTGGTTCGGCAGAGCGAAACCTGGTTTTTGGTATTAACGACTTCGATGAAACCCTGCCCGGTCCATGGGAGTGGGATTTAAAACGGCTTACCACAAGTGCAGTAACCGCGTGCCGGTTTCTTGGCGGAAGCGAAAAACTATGCAGGGAATCGGTGCTGGCAGCAGTAGAATCGTACCGGAAGCACATGAAAAGATATGCCAATATGGGATATTTACAATTGTATTATGAAACCATTAAGGGTAATGATATTTTGGACGTTATCTCTCCATCGGCCCGTAAAGGGGCTGAAAAGCTTTTTGAAAAAGCACGTAAACGCACGCACATTCAGGTACTCGCAAAACTTACCGACATTGTTGATAAAAAAAACTTACTAAAAGTAAATTCACCTTTTATTGTGCGCGAAACCCATTCGCAATCTGGCAGGCCTATCGAAGAGGCGCTCAGGTTAGTACTGGAATCGTACTTCAATTCACTTTCCAACGAGAAAAAGCAACTTTTAAGTCACTACACCATAGTCGATGTGGTTCGTAAAGTGGTTGGAGTTGGCAGTGTTGGCACACGTTGCTGGGTTATATTCTTAAAAGGAAATCATTCAGAAGATCCCCTGTTCTTGCAGGTAAAAGAAGCTCAAACATCGGTGCTTGAACCTTTTGCAGGAAAGTCAGCTTATTCCAATCACGGACAGCGCGTTGTTACCGGGCAACGATTGCTGCAGGCAGCGCCGGATATTTTTATCGGATGGGGAGAGTTGGATGGCATTCATTTTTACATCCGCCAGTTGCGCGATATGAAAGGTGGTGTTGAATTCGATCCACAGAAAGCTAAAATCAAAAATATTCCGCAATACACTTCGTTGTGTGGTTGGGCGCTGGCGCTGGCACACGCAAAATCGGGCGATGCTGCCATGATTGCCGGGTATGCAGGCAAAAGCAATGAACTGGATAAAGCCATTGCGCGTTTTGCATTTTCTTATGCCGAACAGACCGAAAAAGATTTCAATGCACTTGACGAAGCTGCAAAAAGCGGAAGGATTTCAGTTGCAGAAAAATCGGAATAAAAAAGGTTGAAAAACAGGTGATTGAAATTATCATCCGAATATAAAAGCTTCAACGTTGCACGCCCGGTAAATTCATTTCTTAATTGTTTTTAAATCGCTCATTTACCACGCTGTTGTAAATCGATCCAAAGGTGAACCTCAACCCGATTTGTCCTCCAAGTTCGTAAGTGGTTGCCTGTTTGCGTCGTTCGAGCAGAATATCTTCGAGAGATGCATCGCCTTTTGGCAGGTACAACTGGTCGTGCACAACCTGCGCTTCTATTTCGCCAAACACCGAAAACTGTTTGGTTATCCTCACCGAAAGTTCGGTATCTAAGACAAGCCTGTTTTTCGAAAAGTCGTGAAAATAATGTCTTGCCTCCAAACTGGTTTCAACGGTTCCCCAGGGTTGCACCAGTTCGAGGTTCAGGCCGAGATCCTGGTAAAAAAGCAATTCATTGGTTTTATCGTAAATCGTTGTGTCGTTGTAAAAGTAATTTCGAATCCCGGCCTCGTAACGTAAAGTGAAAATTTTTCGGTTGCTCACATCCCACGGAAAGATGTTGTATTCAATTCCCGGAGCAAATTGGTACAGGTGTTTTATATTCAAATAAGTACGCGAAGAATAGCCTCCAAAAACCCCTGCCGACCAGTGGGGAGAAAGACTGTAAACGTAGTTGGCGTTT
>DATITY010000108.1:0-1975 GCA_035467235.1 Draconibacterium sp.
CATGACGAAGCCGGATTGTTTTGATTAAATCGGTGGGTGACTGGCCGGTGAGCGATTTTACTTTTTTATACAAAAGCGAAGGACTCACATTCATGGCAGAGGCAAATTCATCCTTGTCGAAACCGGCATTGGCCATATTTGTCCATGCCACTTCCATCAGTTTTTTAACAAATTTATCGTTGATGTCGTTGGCTAACAGCGGTTCTGTTGTGTCTTTACTAATCAGTCTCAAAGCCTTTTCGATTACCACTTCGCGGTTGCGGATGATTGTCCTTATTTTCTGAATGAGCAGGCTCATATCGAAAGGTTTGGTGAGATAGTCATCGGCGCCCAAACCCAAACCCTGCAACTGTTTTGCCTTATCGGTAAGCGCGGTGAGTAAAATTACCGGGATATGCGAAGTTTCGTAATTTGCTTTTACCTGTTTGCAGAGTTCAAAACCGTTTTTGTTGGGCATCATCACGTCAGAGATTATCAGGTCGGGTGACTGCGACAAAATCATTTGCCAGGCAATTTCACCATCTTCGGCAACCAGTGCTGTAAATTCACCCTCAATTTTATTGGCAATAAATTCCCTGAGTTCATCATTGTCTTCAACAATTAAAACACTCATTTTCCGGGTCTGTGTATTTTCGTTGTCCGGCTTTATCGTTGTAACAAGGTCGTCAGTTACATCGAATATTAACTCAGGTTCAACTGAATTTATTACAGATTGTTCTTTTTCAGAAACTTCTTTAAATGGAATAACAATCTGGAAGGAGGAGCCTGTATTTTCCCTGCTTTCGAACGAAATGGTTCCACCGTGAATGGCAACATAATTTTTTACAAGCAGCAACCCGATTCCCGAACCTACGATTTTCGCATTCATTGCATTTTCGCCACGATAAAACTCCCTGAAAAGTTTACGCTGCGCTTTTTTGCTGATTCCAATCCCATTATCTTTTACCGTAAGAGTCCACTTGCTTTTATCGGCTTTGAATTCAATAATTACCTTACCTCCGTTGTGAGAATATTTTACTGCATTCGAAATCAGGTTATCGATGATCTTTTCCATTTTGAACACATCGATTGCAGTGACATACTTTTCTTTGTCAGTTTCAAATTCAACGTGAATATTCCTGCTTTTTGCCAGCGATTCGTAAATTACCCTTCGGTCAGAAATCAGTTTTACAATATCAGTCATCGAAAGTGAAAGTGTCTCTTTCCCGATATCTGCTTTCTGGAAATCCATCAGTTGAGTAACTACTGACGAAAGTTGCCGGGCCTGGTTAACAGCGATTTGCAAATACTGTTTGCCGGTTTCCGAAAGGTTTTTTTCGTGCGTAAGTTCTTCAACAGGGGCTTTTATCAGGGTAAGCGCTGTGCGGATTTCGTGCGCTGTATTGGTAAAAAAACTTACTTTTTCCTCAGTATGTTTCTGTTTAAGCCTGTTGATATAATACAGTAATGATAAAATAATGATTCCCGTAAATACAACCATTATCAGGAGAACAAACCAACCCTTTTCCCAGAATGGCGGAATCAAATGTATTGCAATTGAACGTTCACTTAAAACATTTGACAGCGAACTGTCGAAAAGCTTAATATGTAAAGTATAATTCCCGCCGGGGATATTGGTGTAGGTAATTATTCTGTTACTTGTCGGCGTTGACCAATCATCTTCAATCCCTTCCAGTTTCCATGAAAACCTTGCACCCGAGGTAACGTTTAACGGGAGCATTTCAAGGCTGATTGTATTCTGAAAATATTTTAAAGTAATATTTTCGAGTTTGTCAACCGGGGTGTTCAGCCTGTAAACTGAATTATCTCTGACTGAACGTCCTGAAACTGTCAGATCCTGAAAATAAATTCTTCCTCTTGACAAAATTTCCCGCAAGGAATCGGGTGAAAAAGATATGATTCCACTGTTGGTTCCCCACACCAGTTTTCCGTTTTTTAAAATGGTAACAGCACTTTTATTATATGAAATGGCAGA
>DATITY010000109.1:0-1726 GCA_035467235.1 Draconibacterium sp.
GGAAATTATCTGAAAATGAAGCGCTGGTTATTCGCGTAAAACCTCCGGTATGCGATACATGGAATTTTCAACTTAATAATTACTGGATGGAATCGCTCGATTACCGGTATTTTAATATTTGTATTAACAGTGGGAATGCGGTTTACGAGGATAACGGAACTGTGAAAGTGGTTGTGGCACACAAAAATCCGCAAATCCCTAACTGGATAAATACCTGTTCGCATATTGAGGGAACAATGTGCTGGCGCTGGTACCGGCTGGCTGACGGAGAGAAACCGGTGGAACCCCGATGCGAAGTTGTAAGTTTTAATGATCTGAACAAAAAATGACAAAGACTAAATTCATCAAATCTGCCAACTATAAAAAGCAACCGGTTTGGTTTGGGGCAATCAATTCAATATGGCAAACTACCTATTCATTCGGCACTGAAATTAAACTCGATAAAGACCGGTTAATTCTCGCCGCACGAAAAAATACCGGCTTAACCGACCTTGGAAAAGAATTTTGGGACGAACCTCTTGAAAAGTTGCTTTATTCAGTAAACAACGAGGCGCGTCTTCACCCGGTTGGCAGGTTCATTTCCTACAAACGGCTGGTAAATTTACTGAGTGTGCGTTTACGGGCAGAACATTATTTTAAAAAGTATCCCGAAATTCTTGAGCAAGCGCTTTATCCGGTTATGACAATTATTGGGTTGCAACGCACCGGCACAACAAAATTGCACCGCATTTTAGCCAGCGACCCTGACACCCGATCGCTGTTAAGCTGGGAAGCGCTGAATCCAGCGCCAATAAACGGCGAAGCACATTCGGGAGTGAAGCGTATCAAAATAGCAAAACTGAATGAGAAAGCGCTGAAAATAATGTCACCTGGTTTTTTTGCCATTCACCCTGTCGAACATATTGCACCCGAAGAAGATGTGTTGCTGCTCGATGTTTCGTTTTTAAGCACTACCCCGGAAGCTATTATGCATGTGCCTTCCTATTCCGGATGGCTCGAAAAAACCGACCAGTCGCCGGCCTACGAATATATGGTAAAACTCTTAAAACTGCTTCAGTGGCAAAGGCCGGCAAAACGATGGGTACTGAAAACCCCGCATCATTTGGAATTTCTTGATCTGGCAAAAAAATATTTTGGCGATGTTCAGTTTATCTGGACCCACCGCGATATTCATGAGGCAATCCCTTCATTTTTAAGCATGGTCGCCCATTCGAGAATATTGTTCAGCAATGATGTTGACGCCAATGAAGTTGCCCTCCACTGGGTTCGTAAAATCGGTTACATGTTGTCGCAGGCAATGGATTTCAGGTTAAAAAATTCAGAAAATGTTTTGATAAACGATGTGTTGTACAGGGATTTGGTTAATGACAGCAAGAGTGTTTTAAGTAAAATATACCATAATCAAAATCTGAAAATCACTCCTGAATTGCAAATGATATTTGAAAACACCGAAAAATCAAATCCTCGCGGGAAATACGGATTTCATAAATATGCACACGGTGATTTCGGAATTGACAGGGATTTCATCGACAGGTTTACAATGCCATACCAATTGTTTCAGAAGAATTTAAAATGAGCACCGACAAAAAAAATTATAACAGTCCGTTTCAGGCAACATTAACCGGAATTTTAAACTTGTTTCGAAAAAGAGTGAGGATTGGGTTTTTAAGTTCCGAAGAACGGCTTGATGGGAAAAAAATTCTGATAGACGGGTCAAGTTCAGGAT
>DATITY010000110.1:0-3424 GCA_035467235.1 Draconibacterium sp.
ATGGAAAAATGTGGCTTCGCCAGGTAAACCTGATTGGTTTATTCGATCCAGTAAGCTTTCATTATTTGGGCATTCCCATTAAATCCAATAATAAACTTCCAGTTCAATCCGAATTATACTTGTTTGCCGACAGCAAAGGGAATACTTTTCTTTGTACGCATAAAACGGGCTTATTGTATTACAATAAAACTGAAAACCAATTTACTGCGGAAAATCTTCCAATCAGGATTCCTGATGGATGGACTGTTAACAGTTTGTTTGAAGATACCATTACAGGAGACTACTGGGTGTGCAGCGACAAGGGGCTGGCTGTTTATCAAAGCAAAACACAAACACTCATTTCACGAAATAACAATCCACAACATCTGCCACTTTTTGAGCGTGATGATTTAACTTTTATCTACAGATTTTTTATCGATAAGAATCGTACTTATTGGATCATTCGCTGGGATTTTAGTCCTGAAATTGAACCGGTTTTAATTCACTACAATCCGTTGGAAAATAAAATACAGGAAGATATTGGTGCATTTCAATCTTCAGGCACTGAATACCAGGGTTTGTTCCGAATCAAAGAAACCAGGCATGGGCAACTTTGGTTTGGAGGTGTAAACACACTGGTTTACTACGATTCAAATCTGAATAATTTCATTCAAAACAAAAAAATCAATCCTGATGATTACGATATTAAATTCAGGGAAATTAAACACATGTATGAAGATAGGGAAAGTAACATCTGGTTTTCAACCAATAATGGACTTTACGTTGTTGCTTTGGAACAAAAAAGTGCATTTAACCTGGTTCTTAAAGAACTGAATCAAGGCAAAGAGATCGTGATTAATTCAATACAGGAAACCCAGGATATGGAAAATTGGATTGGCACCTGGGAAAATGGTATTTTGGTGTATGATAAATATTTCAGAAAAACCAATTACGATCTTTATAAAACGATTCAAGACAAAAATCTTATCAATTATAAAAAGGTATGGGATTTATATCAGCATTCAAAATCAGGTTTAATCTGGTCGGGATGTCAGAACGGAACCATGGCCATTTTTGATCCGATAATAAAAAAACCAATCAGGTTACTTGAACCACCTGTTTTTGAAAATGCTCCCGCCCGACAAATTCTGGAAGACAGTGAAGGTAATTTGTTTTTCGGTACGCAAAAAGGGCGTCTGGCAAAGTGGAAATACGGAAACGAAATTAACAACGAAAACTTTGAAATTATCCGCGACTTTAATTCCACAATTTATCTTCTTTTCAAAGATAACGTTGACCGGATTTGGGTGGGAACCCGCAACATGGGTCTTTTTGTGATGGATAAGTCAGGGAAAAACGTCCTTTACCAGTTTAATGAACAGCCCGGATTAATTACGTACCTGGGTAATAGTTTTTATGATGTTGTTCAGTATAACGACAGTATTTTTTTTGTAAGTACCGGGTTATTAAATATTATAAACCTCAAATCGGGGGAAATAAAAACACTTACTCAATACGATGGATTGCCCGGTGCAGGTATCACTCAGTTGTTAATTGATGATGAGGGTGTATTATGGTTTAATAATAACAACGGACTTGGAAGCTACAACTATCAAAAAAACATATTTGTATCGTACAATGAAAGAAACGGTATCATTATGGCTGACAAATCAATAAATACGAAATTTAAAATGAAAAACGGCGAATTTTGGTTTGGTGGTGAAAGCGCATTATTCGGATTTTGGCCCGATGGTTTAAAATTCAAGACAGCTCCTCCCGATGTTACTCTCACTGATTTTAAACTCTTCAACACATTTATTCCTCTCGATTCACTTCTCACATTTGAAAAGGTACAGTTAAAACCTGACCAAAACTCAATTACTATTTATTTTTCATCGCTTAGTTTTACCCGGCAGGATAAACTTCAGTATTATTATAAAATGGATGGCGTGGACAAAGACTGGAACCGCGCTGAACAGGATCTCGCTGCCAATTATTCAACACTGGCTCCCGGTGAATATACTTTTAATGTAAAATGTATCAACATGCAGGGCATTGAATCAGCCAACATAACTTCACTCAGCATCGATATTTCACCGCATTTTTACCAGAGCCGATGGTTTCTGTTTCTGGTTATTCTTTTAGTTATCGCTATAACTTATAATTTTTACCGGCTCAGGCTGAACCGCTTACTTGCCGTTGAACGGGTACGGAATAAAGTAGCCCGCGACCTGCACGATGATGTTGGTTCTACCCTGAGTACCATAAATATACTTAGTTCGATGGCTAAAACAAAACTATTGACCGATCCTGTTAAAACAAGCGAATACATCACTAAAATTACCAATAATAGCCAGCAAATGATGGAAGCTATGGATGATATTGTGTGGAGTATAAAACCCGACAATGATAATATGCAAAAAATCGTAGCCCGAATGCGGGAATACGCATCCTCCATTCTCGAACCGAAAGACATTATGATTTCATTTACTGTTGGTGAGAATATTTACGACCTGAAACTCAATATGGAAACCCGTCGCGACGTATTTCTCATTTTTAAAGAAGCAGTAAATAACAGCGCGAAATACAGCCATTGTACAAAGATTGAAATCCGTATTACTTACGAAAACAAAAAACTGAGCATTAGTATTGCTGATAATGGGGTTGGTTTTGATATTCCAAAAGCTGATACCGGGAACGGGCTGGGAAATATGCAAAAAAGGGCAGAGTCAATTCACGGTATAATCAATATTAAAAGTACGCAAAACGAAGGAACCGAAATTTCACTTATTGTCCCGGTTAGCGGTTGATTTTTCACATATTTATGTGGATGCAAAATTCATTCAGTTGCGTAATTTTGTATAAAACATTGATAATGACAAAGGTTTTAATATACGAAGATAATCCTCAGTTAAGGGAAGGACTTACTATGTTGATTGATGGAAGCGAGGGATTCAGCGTTGTGGCATCTTTTAATAATTGTATAAATATTGTTACAGAGTTAAAAACCTGGAAACCGGATGTTATTTTGATGGATATTGACATGCCGGCAATGAATGGAATTGATGGCTTGAAAAAAATCAGGGAAATCAACCAGCAGGTAAAAGTACTCATGCTTACCGTTTTCGATGATAATACAAATGTTTTTGAAGCACTGAAAAACGGGGCAAACGGATATCTTCTGAAAAAAACTCCTCCTGCAAAATTACTTGAATACATTGAAGACGTTGCTTCTGGCGGCGCTCCAATGACATCATCCATTGCGACACAGGTTTTGAAAATGTTTTCAGAATTGCCACAGCGCAGTAACATCGAATACAACCTTAGCGACCGCGAAAAACAGGTTTTGCAACTGCTTGTAAATGGTTACAGTTATAAAATGATTGCAAACGAGATGTTTATTGCCATCGATACAGTTCGCTCACACATCAAAAAGATTTACGAA
>DATITY010000111.1:0-8435 GCA_035467235.1 Draconibacterium sp.
TTTGCCCATTGCCGGCAATCGAGCTGAGTTGGATTAAACAACTGTGGGCTTTCGTTTCCAAAACCCCATTCCATATTTGTAAAAGTATTCATATTAAAATGAACAAAAGCATAAAATTCCAATTGATGCCAGGCTAACTGGCGTTCTGTTGGCAAAGGCAATACAGGTTTTGGCGGTTCAACGGTGGTACAAGAAATTACAAGTGCAATCAGGCCTGTTAAATAAATTGGCTTCGTCATAAAATAGAATTAATAAATTATTGGAAACGATAGTTATAAAGATATTTATTTAAACAACTGAAACAAATTTTTAAAAGAATTTAATTCTTTATTTCCATCGCACGACAGCTCCTTTCAAAAAAAAACAAAATTACAGTATCATATTTCACCATCCCGACTGGGATAATGTGTCCCAAAATGAAACATGCAGTATTCTTAGAAAATAATTTTAATATATTGTATATCAATTATTTAATTTCAGTGGCATATTAATTGTTCTAAGAATTGCACGCTTTTTAATAATAAAATAAGATGAATACAGAAGTTGTCAAAATGCAAAAACAAATTTTTAACCTGCTTTTTTTAAAGTAACAATTTGCAGTAGAAAGTTCGAATCTGAATTTAAGGAAGAAAGTTGGGGTTAATACCAATTCCTTCCAAAAATTTCAAAAACAGAATTTTCAAAATTGCAAATCACTTTAATTGGCAAAGTTGCCTAACGCAAATTCGGTATTTAAAAAATTGAATGTATGTACTTTAAAAAAACTAACGATATGAAAAAGTTTTTACCTGAACAAAAAACAATAGTTGACAAAATGTCAATCTATAAAAAAAGAATGAACACATTTATTGTGTTTGCCATTTCTGTCATTGTACTAAATTCTTTCAATTCACAAGGTCAGGACTGCAGTATTGAAAAAATTGATTGTCCACCCACCTTTGTCACCATTTGTGCCGACAAAACAGTGAATGGTATTTTTGGCACAAATGTTTCATGGATTGAACCTCAGTTTAAATTAGCCTGCACTACAACCGTACCCGGGGATGACTATTCATTTTATGTTGAATTTAATCTCCCGGAAGGGAAAAACACCTGTTGGCAATATAACAATGTTCAACGTATCGGCTCTAATAATCTTAGACTTTGGCAGTCAACAGGAACTAGCCCGGATGTTTATTTTATAACACCTACTCAATATTTTAACAATACATCCGGAACTCCGGTAAACATGCAACTGATTGTTGGAAGCGGTAAAAATATTAATTGGACCTTGCAGGTTCTGGATGGAACAAATGTTATCCATACACAAACAATTTCCAATATTTCTTCAGGAAGTCATCTTAAAACTATTACAATTCCGAATACAGTTCCAAATGGAGAATATAATTTTAAGTTTATTTTCACTGGAGATGGCAATAATTCATGTTATGTTGACAGAATTTACTATAATGCCACACTTATTGACGGACCTACATGTGCTGGGGGAATTAACTTTTTGGTGAGTTCAGATCGTAATCCCGGCGATTTCTTCCCCGTTGGGTCAACTCCGGTAACATATACTGCAATTTATACATCTTCCACAGGCGAGATTCAAACTGTAAATTGCCCATTTAATGTTATTGTAGATGGTGTTTGGGGAAATATAACACCGGTGAATTCTTCTTGTATTGGCAATGACGGCGTTATAAGCTTTTCAGTTTTTTCTGCCAATACTACATCCAATAATCTTTTATATCGACTGGATGGTGGATCAAGTATTGCATTGACTGGTACTTCAGTTACAGGAACTTCATCAATTAATGGAACTACCACAAATTTTGTAAACGTAACAGGATCGATTTCCAATGTAACGTCAGGTAATCATACCTTAATTATAACTGATAATGAATTAGGTTGCTCCAATACATTTAATGTAACTGTTGGATTAACTCCTGATACTGAAGGTCCGGAAATTGCTCAATTGCCTGCAGTTTCCACAATAAATTGTCCTTCAATTCCTTCATTTGCTAACGCTTCAGCTTCTGATGCTTGTGGAAGTGATTTCACTCTGACTTATGAAGACGTAACCACTGCTGGTGCCTGCAATGGTAACTACAGTGTAACAAGAACATGGACAGCAATTGACGAGTTTGGCAATTCATCCACTGCTTCACAAACCATTAATGTTCAGGATGTAACTGCACCGGTTATTAATCAATTGCCTGCTGTTTCAACAATCGAATGCCCGGCCTCTCCTTCTTTTGCCCAGGCTATTGCCACAGATGATTGCGACGCTTCGGTTACACTAACTTACAATGACGTTACTACTCCAGGTTCGTGCACAGGTAATTACAGCGTAACAAGAACATGGACAGCAACTGATGATTGTGGTAATAGTTCCACAAGTTCGCAAACAATAAATGTTAAGGATACAAATGTCCCGGTAGTAAATTGTGTTCAAAATCAGATTCGATGGATTGCAGAGTCAAACGCAACCGCATATATTGCATCGGGAAATGAATTTGATTTCTTGTCTGCTTCTGACAACTGTGGTGAAATTGTTTCTGTAACCAATAACCTAAATGGGTCAGGTACTTTGCAAGGCCATACTTTTGCAACCGGAACAACAACTGTTATATGGAGTGCTACGGATAATTGCGGTAACACAGGAAGTTGTTCTTTTGATGTTGTGGTAAAAGTAGATGTCACTCCATATATGCTGTGCGTTTTGAGACCTATTGAACTGGAATGCGGAACAAACTATACAGAACAGGTTACTGCATGGTTACAGGAAATGAGAGAATTAGCTTTGGCAAATGCACAGGATGACGTAACAGAATTGAC
Organism: Draconibacterium sp.; assembly: GCA_035467235.1. Taxonomy (GTDB): domain Bacteria; phylum Bacteroidota; class Bacteroidia; order Bacteroidales; family Prolixibacteraceae; genus Draconibacterium. The sequence continues at coordinate 2,824 of DATITY010000111.1, forward strand.
GCTGGCAAACATAAGCCACGATTATGATGGAAATCTGCCGGCAGTTGAATGTGAAGATAACTTTGATAATGCATCAGGGAAAGAAGTTACTATTACAGTTACCGACGAAATGGGAAATTCCACCAGTTGTGTAACCCGAATCAAAATTATTGACAGCAAACCACCGGTTATCAATCCTCTTCCTGCAATTTCAACTATTAACTGTCCGGATGAACCATTATTTGCTGAGGCATCGGCAACTGATTTATGCGATGATAACGTTACTTTGACATTCACTGATGTTAATACTCCTGGCAGTTGTGCAGGAAGTTACAGCGTAACCCGTACATGGACTGCAACCGATGACTGTGGAAACTTTTCCACTGCATCACAAACAATTAACATTCAGGATGTTGCTGCACCTGCATTTTCCTGCCCAACAAATATTACAACCGTTACTGATAATGGAAAATCATACGCAACTGTCATCATTACTGTACCCAGCGTTACTGAAACCTGCGGAAATTTTGTACTTGTAAATGACTTTACAAATACCTCCAATGCAAGTGGACAATATCCTTTGGGAACAACAACTGTTACTTATACTGCAACTGACGATTGCGGTAACGAAACCAGTTGTACTTTTAACGTGATAGTAAATGACGATGAGGCACCTGCAATAAACTGTCCATCAACAATAACAGTTGACTGCATTGATTTAGTACCTAATGCTTTTGCTGATTTTAATGCATTTGTTAATGCAGGAGGATCTGCCAGTGATAATAACGGAATAAATTTAGCCAGCTTTGGATTAGTAAGTCAGAATAGTGATAATAATAACTGTCCTGAAACGATTACCCGAATTTATACTGTTTCTGATAACGATGGGAACAAGTCGCAGTGCTCACAAACTATTTTAGTTTATGATCAAATTGCACCGGTTATCAAAACTAATGCTGCAAACGGATCATTAGGATGCAATCCAACCGTTGTAGCACCTGAATTTACAGTAACAGACAATTGTGCTGTAAGTGAACAGATTGATGTGCAAACTACCGGACCTGTTGGCAGTTCTAATGGTTCGGAGTGGAGTCAGACCTGGACTGCAAATGTTAGCGATGACTGCAATAATCCGGCAATAGAAGTAAACATTACTTATTCCTGGACCATAAGCACTTCCGAAACTATCGAAGTTACCAATTGCGATGTGGTAACAGTTAACGGTTCTGATTATACTGTTTCAGGAACTTACACACAGAACCTTACAAACGCTGTAGGTTGCGACAGCACGCTCACAATCGTGGCTACCGTTCTGAAAAGCACTTCCGAAACTATCGAAGTTACCAACTGCGATGTGGTAACAGTTAACGGTACTGATTATACTGTTTCAGGTACTTACACTCAAAACCTTCAGAATATTGCAGGTTGCGACAGCACGCTGACAATCGTGGCCACTGTTCTGAAAAGCACTTCCGAAACTATCGAAGTTACCAACTGCGATGTGGTTTCTGTTAACGGTTCTGATTATACTGTTTCAGGTACTTACACCCAAAACCTTCAGAATATTGCCGGTTGCGACAGCACACTCACAATCGTGGCCACTGTTCTGAAAAGCACTTCCGAAACTATCGAAGTTACCAATTGCGATGTGGTTTCTGTTAACGGTACTGATTATACTGTTTCAGGTACTTACACTCAAAACCTTCAGAATATTGCAGGTTGCGACAGCACGCTGACAATCGTGGCTACTGTTCTGAAAAGCACTTCCGAAACTATCGAAGAAACTGCATGTAATGCTTACTTATGGAATGGTAATGAATATACCGTTAGCGGCACTTACTCTATTAAATTTACAAATGCAGCCGGTTGTGATTCTACGGCTACATTGGTTCTTACCATAACAACCTGTGCTGTTATTCCTGAAATGATACTTGAAGATGATGACATTTCAACTTTAATGAATGAACCAATTGCAGTATCTGTAAAAAATAATGACAGTGGTATTCCTGAAGGCTCAACGTTGACTGCACCAACAATTACAGCAATAAATGGTGCAATAACAGTAAATAATGATGGCAGTGTTACTTATACTCCACCTACAGATTTTATTGGAGAAGATACATTCGATTATAAAATTACCACTCCTGACGGACGGATTGATTCAGCAACTGTAACAATTGTTACAACGGCTCCAAAAGAACTTCTGATTGATGCTATTAACGATGAATTTGAAATATATAATGACGAGTTGGCCGAAGGAAGCATAATTATTAATGATATCAATCCTATTGGAGAAATTGTAGTTAGTCTTACTCCTGATGTAGCACCGGAAAATGGAACCGTTGTAATAGATACCGATGGATCGATAGTTTACACTCCTAACGATGGTTACTCAGGAATAGACTCGTTTAGCTACAGGATTTGTAACTCAATAGTTCCAACATTATGCGATGAAGCAGTTGTTACAATTTATGTTCTCGATACAGATACAATTACCCCACCGCCATTAACTCCTTGCGAAATATTCATTCCGAATGGATTCTCACCTAATGACGATGGTATTAACGATTACTTCGTAGTTGAATACTGTGATGACTTACCAAATGTAAAAGTTGAAATTTTCAACCGCTGGGGCAACCTGGTATATGAGAAAGAAAACTATGGTAACATAGACCGCTGGGGCGATGTATCGGCCTGGTGGGACGGACGCTCTACAAATAGTTGGACGGTTGGCAAGGACAAACTGCCTCCGGGAACCTATTTCTACATCCTGTACTTTAACGATGGAAATAAAGAACCTAAAGCAGGCTCAATATTCCTTAACAGGTAATAAATAATGTTTAATCTGAAAAAATTAAAAAAAATGAAAACTAAATTAAATATTATCAAAGGGTTAGGGATTCTAATATTGGTTGTTGCAGGTTTAACATCTAAAGCACAGCAGGATCCGATGTACACACAGTACATGTTCAACACACAAACCATCAACCCTGCATATGCAGGAACCTGGGAGTCTTTCAGTTTCATGGTACTTGGCCGTCAGCAATGGGCAGGACTTGAAGGTGCACCTCAAACCTACACATTTTCGATGCAGGCACCACTTAAAAACGAACGGGTTGCGTTAGGATTAAATCTGATTAGCGATAAAGTCGGACTGGAAAAAAGGTTTTATATGTTTGGTGATTATTCTTACCTCGTTCCCATCAATGATGGGATGAGATTACGTTTGGGCTTAAAAGGTGGTTTTACCAATTACACAAACAATCTGGAGGAATATGTAACCAATGCTCCTGGTTCCGGAATAACCGACCCGGCCTTCATGGGCGAGATTGACAGGAAATTTGTTCCCAATTTTGGTGTGGGTGCATACCTTTACGGAAAGAAATACTTTGTTGGATTCTCAATCCCAAAAATCCTCAGTAATGACTTTGAAAATAACTACAATAACCTTTCGGTAAATGCAGAAATGCGCCATTACTTTCTTACAGCAGGATTGGTTTTTGATTTGGGCGAGAATTTAAAATTTAAACCAACTATGCTCACCAAGGCAACCTTTTCTTCTGAAACCGGAGCGCCCGTGGAATTGGATTTAACAGCAAACTTCCTGATTAAAGAAAGGTTCTGGCTCGGAGCAATGTACCGCACTGGCGATTCTTATGGATTTATTGCACAGTGGATAATTGACAAAAAGCTTCGAATTGGTTATTCATACGATATCACAACAACCAATCTTCAGAATTTCCATAATGGTTCACACGAAATCATGATTTCTTACGAAATGAGATTCCTGAAGGAGATGTTTGCATCTCCTAGATATTTCTAATATAAATGATTTGTAAAACTTAAGATCCAAAGTCCAGCTTACTTTGCCGGGCTTTGGTTTTTTTGTTGTTATACGAAGCAACAAGTTCATCAATTAATGGTAAACATCGCCCGCATGATGTTCCGGCACGGGTTAAATACTGAATATCTTTTGTTGATTCGGCTCCTTTTTCTAATAATGATTTGATTTCCTTCTCGTCAACAAAATTACAAATACAAATTAACCGGTTCGCCATTATTTTCCGAATCAAATATCCTGGTTACGACATTATTTTATTTTCGGCATAGACTTTTATTTTTCGGTAAATTTCAATTACCAAATCGTTTTTGGGCAACGAATTATAAACACTTTCGAGATATCTGTTTTTTACCAGAAATTCAAATGTTGGTCGGAAATTTAAATCGTAAACCCACGATAACTGCATAATTTTAATATCCATTTCAGATGCTACGTTTTTCTTCGATACCATTTTCCCGGCAAGTATTTCTTTTGCAACCGCAGGAGAAACAGAGGTTCCTTTAGGTAAATCCCAGTTCAAGGTATGATTTGCCGTTCCAATTCTTTTCTGATAATACTCCGTAAGAACCCGGTAAATATCCATTTTATCAGCATCGCGAACCAGTTTGGCATGTAATAACTCCTGCCCAGTTAATCCATCCTGAATTTTATATTTGTTATGATTTAAAATTGCAGCAAAAACAAGTTCTTTATTTCCAATATTCAGCGCTTCGAACAAATTTTCTCCCTTTAGTATTTTCACAGCATTTTCGGCATGATCAATCGATTTTTCGTCACTAAAAGTATCATATTCAACCAATTGACGAAATCTGCCTAAATCGTGCAATAAACCAACCAAATACGCAATTTGTTTTTCTTCTTCTGTCCATTCCAGTTTATCTGATAATAAAAGGGCTATATCTGCAACTCTAAACGAATGCTCTTTTTTTATATCAAAATTTAACCGTTGACTTTCAGTAAGTTCATTAAACGATTTGTAATAATTATTAAACCACGCTGTTGAAATACTAATCCACTCTTTCATATGATCTTTACATTTGGTAGCTGCAAATTTAGCTTTATCTTAACACCACTTATCATGATGCGACATTTTTTATCAACATTCACTCATTCCATCATGTTTAAATAAGTTCTTTTAAGTAATTGGAATTTTGCTATTTTTGCATCACAAAAAAAATGGCCCTATAGTTCAATGGATAGAATGTAAGATTCCGGTTCTTATGATCTGGGTTCGAGTCCCGGTAGGGTCACCAATCAAAAATCAACTTCTTTTTTATCTGGAGTTGATTTTTTATTTTATTCCTTTCCTGAGTTGATTTTGCCAGTAATTTTTTGAAAATTCACTTATTCTACTGCTCCAGAAGTACCTTAAAAATTGAATCATTTACCTTTATAAAATAAGTTCCGCTAACCATTTTTGTGCCTGCATGGTTAATCCCATACCAAAAAATGTTGATTTTACCTTCGGCTTCATTCATGAAGATTATCCGTATTAATTTATCTATTTCGAAAAAACTACTTTAGTAATATTGACTGAATTATCAATCTCAGTTCTCAAATGATAAATCCCGGGCGAAACATGGCTGTTATTTTCATTTCTTCCATTCCAGGTTAATTTGTGTAAACCACCCGGCATTATTTGTTTTGTTGTAATAAACTTCACCTTCTGTCCCAACTGGTTCAAAACTTCTACCTGAATTTCAGAATCTTTCACGAGTTTAATTTCAATGTTCACTTCTTCGCTAAACGGGTTTGGGTAGCAATTAATTTCAGTTAAGCCTGAACCGGGTAT
>DATITY010000112.1:0-14941 GCA_035467235.1 Draconibacterium sp.
TTGAATGTTGTTCTAATTCCCATGAAATATTCACCGATTTGCAATGTAGTTTCCTTTAATACATTTGGCAGATAATCACATTGTTGCCGGGGATTATCGACGAATGAAACCGATAATAAAAAATCATGGTTTGATGATAACTCAAGATAACCAATTGGGGTTTCGATGGATGTTTTAAAAATGTTTTCCATAAAAAAATCCGGTGTCAAAGATACCGGATTTTTCATTCTTCCATTTTATTTTACTAGAAACGTTCCCGTTTTGTGTATTTTGTGTGAAGTAAATGATGTGAGACTTCGCTTAATGGATGTTTCAGAAAATCTTTATATAGTTTTTGGACTTCCGGATTTTCATGCGATTTTCGAAGTGTTAAAGCACCGTCTTCTGCATAAATAGCTTCGGATCGTTTTTTACGAATTTCGGGACTGGTTGGAATTGGTTGTCCTCCTCCTCCCAAACATCCTCCCGGGCATGCCATAAATTCAATAAAATGATAATTGACATTACCTGATTTTACAGCATCCATAACTGTTTTAGCATTTATTAACCCATGGGCAACTGCGCATTTTAGTTCAACTCCATCTAAAAATGCCCACTCTTTCAACGGATTTTCAATTTTTATGGTGGCTTCTTTAATTCCTTCCATACCCCGAACCGGTTCAATGTTGAGATTTTTAAACGGCACTTCCCTACCCGTAACCAACTCATATGCAGTTCGCAAAGCAGCTTCCATTACACCACCTGTTGCACCGAAAATTACGCCTGCACCTGTAGAGTCTCCCATCAATCTATCGTATTTTACGGATTCAAGTTTTTTAAAATCGAGACCTGCTTGTTTTATTAAAATAGCCAGTTCACGGGTTGTCAAAACGTAATCAACATCGCGGTACCCGCTGTCATGCATTTCGGGTCGGGAAGCTTCAAACTTTTTAGCAGTGCAAGGCATTATTGAAACCGAAACAATGTTTTCGGGTTCAATATTTCTGGCTTTGGCATAGTATGTTTTTGCAAGTGCCCCAAACATTTGTTGTGGGGATTTGCAGGTAGATAGATTGTCGAGATACTCAGGATACATGTGTTCAATGTATTTTATCCATCCTGGCGAACAGGAAGTTGCCATTGGTAATTTTACAGTTTCGTCTTTGTCAACAAGCACTTTTTTCAAGCGGCTAAGCAATTCTGTTCCCTCTTCCATAATGGTCAGGTCGGCAGTGAAATCGGTATCCAGAACGGCATCAAATCCAAGACGTTTTAAAGCAGCAACCATTTGTCCTGTTACCCTCGAACCAGCCGGAAGACCCAATTCTTCGCCTAATCCAACGCGCACAGCAGGAGCTGTTTGAACAACAACGTGTTTGTTCGGATTAGCAATCGCTTCCCACACTTCTTCAATGTAATTTTTTTCAACCAAAGCGCCTGTTGGGCAATGATTAACACACTGGCCACAATTGGTACAGACCACATCACGCATGGCTTTTTCAAAGAAAGTAGTAATTTTCATTTTGTCGCCTTTGTGGGCAACAGTTAATGCGTTTACACCCTGAAGTTCGGCACAGGTGCGAACACAACGCTGGCAACGGATACATTTACTATTGTCTTTAATAATTGAGGGAGAATACATATCCATCGAGTATTTCTTCAATGGCGCAAGATCGATGAAATCCTGGGTCATTATTTTATATTCGGAAGAGAGTTTTTGCAGTTCGCAATTTCCGTTACGGTAGCATTTGGTACAGTCGGCATTGTGTTCAGCCAGCAGAAGTTCGATAATATGTTTTCTTGAATTTCGCACCTTCAAACTGTTGGTGAGAATTTCCATTCCTTCTTCGCACGGAGTTGCACAGGCTGCAGATAAACGTGTTTGCCCAACTACTTCAACAATGCAAACCCGACAGTTACCGGCCACACATAAATCTTTGTGATAACATAGAGTTGGTATGGTAATTCCCTGCGAATCAGCAGCCTGAAGGATTGTTTTTCCTTTTTCAATTTCAACAGGAAAACCATTGATTGATATATTTATATTATTTGCCATTTTTTGAGTTTTTCCGGTTATTAATAAATCATTTCTTCATGGAAGTTTTCAACAATGGAAGAGAATGAATTTGCTACAGATTGACCTAATCCACATTTTGCTGTTAATTGCATGGTTTCGGTAAGCCGCAAAAGTTTATCGAGATACGAAGCGGGTTTTTCTCCGCGTTTTACTGCTTTAATACCTAGTAAAAGCTGCTGGCATCCAACCCGGCATGGCGTGCATTGACCGCAGGATTCCTCCCTGAAAAACTCAAGATAATTATCGAGAACATTGTACATAGAGCGCGAACTGTTGAAAAGCATCATTGAACCCCCTGTAGGTAATGAAATTCCGGTCAGTTTTCCTTTAAATCCGATAGCGGCATCTTTAAATTTCTTGCGTGGTACCAAAAAACCAGAAGCACCGCCAACCTGAACTGCTTTTGTATCGCCATCGCCAAATTCGTAAACAAAATCCTGAAGGCTCATTCCCAGTTCCAATTCATAAATTCCGGGTTTTGGCGTATCGCCAGAAACGGAGAATAATTTCGTTCCCCGGGAATACTGAACTCCTAAATCGTAGAATTTTTTGGCTCCGTATTTAAAAATGGTAAATGTATGAACTAGCGTTTCTACATTGTTAATTACAGTAGGCATGTTTCTAAATCCATTTTGAGTTGGAAATGGTGGTTTATTTCGGGGTTCACCACGTTTGCCTTCCATTGATTCCATCAATGCAGTTTCTTCGCCACAAATGTACGCGCCGCTTCCCATGAAAATTATAATCTTAAAATCAAAATTTATTTCCTTGCAGTAATATTGAAACTCATCGATGGCTTTATTTAATTCAGGTTCAAGAAATTTGTATTCGCCTCTTAAATAAATGAACCCTTCTTTTGCACCTGTAATATAACCGCAAACTGCCATGGCAGTGAGAACTTTGTATGGCACTTTTGATAAAATTTCGCGGTCTTTAAAAGTTCCGGGCTCGCCTTCGTCAGCGTTGCAAATAATATATTTTGAGTCAGCTTTTGCTTCAGCTGCCAACTTCCATTTTAAACCTGTTGGGAAACCAGCGCCTCCGCGGCCTTTTAATTCCGAACTGATGAGCTCGTTTATTAATTCTGCAGGTTTCTTTTTTATTGTCGCCGATAAAACTTTTTCCCAATCATTTTCATTACTGAAAATAAAATCGACCCTTTTTAACTGATGTGAAATTGCCATGATTTTCAGTTTAATTTTATTTCGTTAATTTTCATATAACCCGAAAGAATATCCCTGACTTTTTCCGGGGTCAGATCGGTGTAAACATCGTTGTTGACCATCATAGCCGGCGCTTTGTGGCACCAACCCAGACAATTGGTTTCAAGCAACGTAAAACGCTTATCGGGAGTTGTTTCTCCCAATTTAATTTTGAGCATATCCTGAATTGCAAAAAGCACCTGATTCTTTCCCTTCATGGCACAGGTAATGGTTTTGCAAATCCGTATAATATACTGACCGGTTGGTTGTGTTTCGATGAAAGAATAAAAAGTAGCCGTTCCGTAAACTTCAGCCGCAGGAATATCGACTTGTCGCGCAATTTCAATCATTGAGTACTCTGACAGATATTTTTCGCGTTCAACAACTGCCTGCATGATAGGAAGAAGACTATCCCTTTTCCTCCCGTATTTGTCGGCCATGTCTTTTATTAATGATTTTATGGGATTCATAAAATTTACTTTGAGTTTAAAAATCAGTTAATGTTCATTTTTGTTAAATAGAATGCCAGTAAAGGCAGGATCGGTTCGCTGTTTTATTATCCGGATTTGTCCGGTTTAATTTAATCTTTTTCTATTACAAAAGTAAACAGATGATTGATATGTATACCAGATAATGTTGCTTAACATGACTGTTATTCAGCATGTTTGTAAGGTGGATAAAATGGCGGGTCAGGGGAAGTGACAGTAATATGATTTTTATCCATTTTTATCGTTTAAAGTGTGTTTTTATCCTTGATTTGTTACGCAGTGTAATCTAAATAAGGATTAAAAGCAGTAGTAAAATAATTGAATATTTTTAAATACAGAAGCAACTTTTTTCGTAAATTACTCTTCTTATTTATAGCCAGAAAACTATTAGCGATTTTTAGTCATGAAAACAATTGTATCCTGCTTTCTATTTCTTCTTTGTATTCTTTTGCCCATATTGGGAAATGCTCAACTTATTTTAGTGACAGGTAATATTATTAATGAAAAAACCGGGAGTGCTCTTGAAAATGTGAACATTCTTGAGACGTATTCAGGTATTGGAACAATAACCAATTTGAGTGGGTTTTTTAGTTTGATGCTTAACAAAGGCAATGTAGAAATCGTTATTTCTCAGGATGGATTTAAAGATTTCTCACAGAAAATGGTTTTAAAAAGAGATACAACTTTAACTGTTTCACTTATTCCCCAGCTCAATCTTAAATCGAAGCCAAAAGAAATTGAACATCAAAAAACTGCCGAAAAAGTAGAAAAGAGCAAAAATTAAAGTCAGTTGCTAATAAATAATTTCACCTATAATTTTTCCCTGGCTTTTATCAGGGAATGGTATTTTTAGAATTTCTGATAAAGTTGGAACCAAATCAATTGCTTCGTATTTCGAATTAATCTTTCCAGGGCGAATATTGGCACCGTAAAATACCAATGGAATATGCGTCTGGTCGGTGTAGTTCACTTTTTTGAATTTATAAGTGGGTTGCCATCCTTCCTTTAAAACAAACAAGCAATCGCCCGACCGGCCTTTTACATACGTTTTATACATCGATTCAAGCATTCCGTTGGCCTGGATTCCCCTCTCGAGCAGGTAGGCCGGCATGGCTACAAGCACTCCCTCAAACTCGTCGATAAAAGTGGCAACGGTATTTTGGAATTCGTTCAGGTCGAGTTTATTTTTTGCAATCAGTTTATGATTCAGGTAAATCTGGTGTTCATCGTAGTATTCAACCCACTTTTGTTCGCCGTAAGTAATGTTTAGGTATGAGTTTAACAATGCAACCGCATTTTCAACATTAAAATAATCAACGGGTAAGTGAAATTCCTTTTTTAAGTAATCAGCCGGGTAAGACGCTGATGTATTTGCTGTTAAGAAGAATAGCGTATTGCCTACGCCATATTTTTTTTTCAACAGCCCCAATTATGTCGGCAATAAAACGATCTAAGTTAAGATATGTATCCTGCATTTCGAGCGATACCGGTCCAAACGCGTTGTTTTCATAATCCATTGAAGAAAAAACAGTTGTCACAAAATCGGGATATTCATCGTTACCGATATCTTCGTTTTGAAGAATCTGTAATGCGAAATCCTTGATCATCATATTTGCCGATGGCGTGGTTTTAAAGGGTGCGAAATTACCGGCTTCCTTGAGGTATTTACTAATGGTATGTGGAAATATTTTGTAAGTGCCAAAGTATCCTTTTTCAAGTTCATAGTCATCGATGAGACTTTCGGTGTAATCCATCTCGGGCAACAGTGGCGACCAGTTTCGATAGCTGTATTTTTCAGCATAATTTTCGCTGTTAAACAACCTTACCCAATCAGGGAACATATTTACATAAAACGAACTCGAAATCATCCGACCCGATTCAGTGTCGAACCAGTAAGCGGCATCGGCAGCATGACCTGCAGCAAATATTGCCGTTTCGCGGTTCAGAGCAACACTGAAAACCTTCGATTTTCCCATCGAGTAAATTTTTAGGTTATCGGTAATGGTATTAGAAAGCAGTTTTATCGGTGACGCATTTCCCTGTTTGGTGTCAGAACCAACAGTTATAAATCCTTTATCTTCCGTACATTCAGTCTCCTGACTATTAAATTTGTCGAACCAATTTTTGTTGATTATGCCATGTGTAGCCGGAGTAACCCCGGTAAACAGAGTTGCCGTTCCGGAGGAATAATTCTGAATGTGCTGTTTAAGCTGAACATTGCTGCAAACAGTCCCCTGTGTATATAGTTTTTTAAATCCGTTTTCGCCGAATTTTGCCCAATACCTCTGAATATAATCGGGACGCATGTTTTCGATTACAATGCCAAGCACAACTTTTGGAGGCTTTGAGGTTTCAGCAGGACTTTGCTGTGCGCTTGTTAATCTGTTGAAAAGCAGACAAATAATAAAAGTTAAACCAATTCCGACGTAATTCATAATTAAAAAAATTTTGGCTGCCAAAGTAGCAAAAAGGTTTGTTTCAAACAAAGAAAACGATTTGCAGAGGTTGAATGTTTTTGATGTAATAATTTAAATGGGTGCCACCATTTCGGATTACGGTTTTTTGAATTTACTTTTCCGGTTTTTATAATTTCCCGATTTCAGATTGTAAATAATGTAATTTACTTATTGAGGATTTTTAAGTTTTTGTTATACTTTTACTTTCCTTAATCTAAATCAATAATAACTCAAAATTATTTAAAATGCGTACACTTAATTTTTCAACTCAAACATTTTTACTGGCTGTTGTTTTAATTCTATCAGCATGTAATTCAAAACCAAAAACTGAAAATGCTGCAGAGAAATCGGTTGAGGAAAACTGGATTCAGTTGTTTAATGGGAAAGACTTAAACGACTGGGATATAAAGTTTAAAGATCACGGATTGGGAGATAATTACAATAATACTTTCAGGGTTGAAGACGGTATGTTGCGTGTTTCATATGAAAACTGGGAAGAATGGAACGGAACGTTTGGCCACATTTTTTACCGGGGTGAATTTTCGCATTACCGATTAAGGGTTGAGTACCGGTTTGTTGGCGAACAGGTTAAAAACGGCCCGGGCTGGGCATTTCGTAATAATGGTTTGATGTTGCACGGTCAGCCCGCCGAAACTATGGAATTGGACCAGGATTTTCCGGTTTCTATTGAAGTTCAGTTACTTGGAGGAAACGGAACAGATGAACGTTCGACCATGAATCTTTGCACTCCGGGAACGAATGTTGTGATGGATAGCGTATTAATTGAGCAACACTGTACCAACTCCAAATCAAAAACTTATCATGGCGACCAGTGGGTTTCGGTTGAAGTTGAAGTTCATGGGGGTAAAATTATAAAACACTTCGTTGAAGGCGAAGAAGTGATGCAATACGAACAGCCACAACTTGATCCGAGGGATAAATATTACGAAAAACTTTTGGCTTTATATGGCGATAAAATAATCACAAAAGGAACCATTTCATTGCAGGCCGAAAGCCACAACACCGATTTCAGAAAGATTGAACTGCTGGTTTTGGAAGAATAAAAATGCTGTTATCTGTTTCAATTTAATTTTTGAACTATTTGATGATCATTGGTTTGAACGACTTCACAAAATCAATATCCAGCGATTCTTCAAACCGTGCACTGTGATAACTGATACTGTTGGTTTTCAGGTATTCCTGCGTGCGCTGTGTAAGGAATTTTTTGTTGGTAACCATCCTGAAAGTGATGAACTGAATATCAAATTTTGGCCTGTTTTTATCCCAGTATTTGGGGTTTACTTTCATGATTTTTGGAAATCCTTCCAGGATTCCTACACGGGAAAGCATTCCGCTCATGGTAGCCGGTTTGTTCCAGTCTGATTGAGGGATGGCTGCCCATTCATCGTCAAGCATTTTTTTTGCAAAACCCCATTGAATTTCGTCTGATTTTCTTTTGTTTTCAGCATAAGCCACATCAAAAGCTTCTTTTACAGTCACAGGTAACCAGTAATCGGGTCGGTCGGGGTCGTACAAAACAAAACATTCACCATCGTAAACATCAATACCAGGTTCAATAGTTTCCTTCTTTTCAAGAACTCCAAAAAAATCAGGCTTTTGCGAAAAACCGCTTGTCCAGCCGGGTTGTATTGTGTTTATATACACCGACCATTCCGGTGGTTCTATCAAACCGCGAACTTCCTTGCCGTCTTTCATTCGATACCAGGCGGCAAATTCAAAGCTTATCCGGGCCGGCACACCATAAAAGTCTTCATACTGGCAGGCAATCGAGTTATAGATTCTGGCCCTTCCGTCAAACCCTTTCAATTCGTTTAGAACAGGATTCATTCGAACAAGGGTTACCAGTTCAGTAATTTTCTGAAGATTGGCAGTCATTTCAGTTTTGGTGAAACCACATTCGGAACTTGCATAATCTGTCCGTTTCAGAATTTCGAAAGTGCCTTGTTTATCGAGGATTAGCGGGAGCTCCTGACCTGATACAATTATTCGAGTCCAGGTTGCAAGAATTAGAATAACCAGAAATTTATACATATTAATCGTTAATTTTTGTCGATTTTGAATGCAATAAAAATCATAATTAAAAGAGTTTGGCTTTGTTAATTTATGAGTTTAAGAAAAATTTTTAAATTTCAGAGTTTTACAAATTCAACTCTTCTGTTTAATGCTTTATTGACAGGTGTATCGTTTGGAGCTACCGGTTGTGTTTCGCCCATTCCATCAGTTTCAAGACGGTCGGCATTAACCCCGAACGATTTTGCAAGTTCAGCTTTTACAGAAGCGGCACGTCGTTTTGAGAGGTCAAGATTGGCGGCATCCTGTCCGTCGGCATCAGTGTGTCCAAGAATTTTCACTTTTACATCTGGAACTTCATTCAGAATTTTGGCTATTTCCTTTAATGTTCCGTATGATTCAGGTTTGACCACATCCTTGTTAACATCGAAATAAATACCATAAGTCACCAACTTTCCATCGGTCATCAGTTTATTACGCATATCGGGTGCACCAACAGCAATCCGCAGATTACTTATCAGCACTGCACTTTCATCGATTCTGAAGCGGTCGAACCTTTTTTCCAGTGATATTCCACGTGGCAGATCGAATACCTTATTTTCATTGATATATAGTCTCAACCTGGTCTTTTGAACCCAAATTGAAATATGGGATTTTTGATTAAGTTTTTGTTTGTTCTTTTCTTCGTCATTACTTCCAGAGATATCAAATTGATCATCTTCATTTTTTGAAAAACTATAAGCCCTATACCGAGGCGTTCCGTAATATTCGCATTTAAACCAGAATCCCGATTCACCTGGGACTGACCCTCCATCAAGCGTATTCTTACTTTTAAATTTATAAAGCAAGAGATTATAACCACTCATTCCGCCTCCTTCTTCGCCTGCAATAGGAATAATATCAAACTCCATAGTATAATTTTCGGGAAGAACCAATGGTTCGTCGGTCCACACACCAACATAAGACTGTGGTTTGACTTGTAACCAATTCCCGGGAAACAAATTGGTGGTCACCACTTCAGCCGAACCATTGGTATTCCAAAGTGCCGGAAAATCGCCAACGGCATCCTGACTGAAATCTTCGTAATAAATCACTTTTTCACCAGGGATAAAATCGAATTTTGAATAGGATTGAAGAGAAGGTTCAGCAGCGACAGCGGTTTGACCTGACTGTTCAGTGGTTTGGTTTTCATCAGGAGTTTGCTGCTGCTGTTGCTGGTTTCCGGACTTATCCTTTTTAAAAAGGCCGTTAATTCCTTCTTCTACCTTGTCCAGACTTTTACTAACACCTTGATCAGCTTTATTGTTTGCGCGGTTGTTGGTTTGGTTTTTGATTTTGTCTCTCAGGTTGATTTGTGCTGTTGAACTACCGGCAAAAAGAATAAAACACACACAGATTGAAATAACGGAAATGCACGTTTTCATAGTGGTTAGATTTTTGGTTTGACAATAAAATAAGCGTATGAAATTTAAGCATTTTCAACAAAATATTATGTTGAAAGCAAGTTTTTTTTAAAGGATTTTTTTTGAACATGAAATCATATTGAGATAGTGTAACCTCAAAAGCAAATATTGAATGGAATAAAACTATAAAAGTGTGTTGGTTTTTGCATTCAGTTTGCGGTTGGCATAATTCAGCATCAACAGCGAAAATGTAATTACAGCCATTCCGGCAATTGAAATCCAATCGGGTTTTTCACCTTTTATTAAAATCCAGCTCAATGCAGCACCTGAAACCGGGATGAGGAATTTCCAGGTATTCAGCACCGAAACCCTTACGCCCGGCCGTTGCAGCAAAGTGTACCAGATGGCAAATGCCGCAGCCGATAAAAATGCAAGCCAAAGCAGCGAAATATAATAAGCCATTGGAAAAGGTCCCCAATTGATTCCCTCCGTTGGAATTGCAACGGCAAAAAGCATCAATCCGCCAATAAACAGCGAGGTTGAACTTAATATCATTGGCGATCGGCCTGTCTGGTATTTCGAAACCAGCACATTGGAGTATCCTGATAAAATATTGTTGGCAAACAGCAACCCGATTCCCAGCAGTTCAAGTTCATTTTTAATTTCAACTTGTGTGCGTCCCAGGGTAATAATGGCAATTCCAATCAGCCCGATAAAAATACTGGTCATCTTAACAGGTTCCATCCTGTCGGTTTTTATTGAAAAGTGTGCAATGACAGCAATAAAAATGGGCGACGACCCAATTATCATGGCGCCCAGTGCCCCGGGCACCAGGTTCATGCCTTTGTAAAAAAATGCATATTGTGCCGAAAACTGAACCACAGAAAGGAGCAAAATAAATTTCCAGTCGGCTATAAAAGCTTTAATTATTTTACCGGGTTTGCCGATATAAATAAACAGCATCAAACCAGCGAGTATAAACCGCATTCCACCAAACTGAAAAGGTGCGTTGTACTGCAATCCGATTTTTACCCCGGCAAATGCGGTTGACCACAACCAGCAGGTCAGTATCGCCAGAAAAGTGGTGCTTTTTATTATGTTTTTTGTGCTTGCCATAATGCGGCTGCAAAGGTGTGAAAAATTGCAATTGATTATAACCTGAGTTTAAAAATAGAACAATAGGGCTTAAAATTCAGTTTCAATTTGAAATTCATGGGAAAAATTCAAGTTGTTTTCAATGAAAAACAAAATACACTGATTAATAGTTTTAATTTCGGTTTTTTAAAAATTGATAAAATGGGAAGAAGAATAATCAATAACTACAAGGAATTTGAAGCATTGAAAGGACAGTTGATTGGTGTTTCGGATTATATTACAATCACACAGAAACAAATTGATGAGTTTGCCGATGCAACCCTTGATTTCCAGTGGATTCATACCGATCCGGAACGGGCTGCGAAAGAATCGCCTTTTAAAACAACAATTGCACACGGATATCTTACCGTTTCGATGTTAACTTACATGTGGTTCAATGTTGTAGATATTCGAAATGTAAAAATGATTGTGAATTACGGAATTGAGGATTTACGTTTTCAACAGCCTGTTTTGGTGAACGATAAAATCAGGGCGACGGTTTCTTTACACGATATTAAAAATTTACGTGGTATTGCAAAAGTGCAGGTAAAAATTGTGGTTGATATTGAAGGACAGCGCAAACCTGCGTACGATGCGCTGATTACTTTCCTGTATCATTTTGAATAGGAGCGGATTTAACTCAGTTTTTCGAGTAATCCTTCACAGGAATCTTCCAGCAAGTCAAGCACCAGTTCAAATCCTTCTTCTCCGCCATAATACGGGTCAGGAACTTCGTCGTATTGCCAGTCTTTCCTAAAATCAGTCATCTTATGGATTTTTTGAAAGTCTTTTTCGTTCCGTGCTTTACTTTTCAAAGTCTGAATGTTTTCATCATCCATCCCGATTATCAAATCAAAATTATCAAAATCCTTATCGGGATTGAATTTGCGCGAAATACTGGTGAGATTATATCCGCGTTTTATGGCATGAGACTGCATTCGCTTGTCGGCCGGACCACCTACGTGCCATCCCGAAGTACCGGCTGAATCAATTTCGAATTGATTTGCGAGTCCCCTGTTTTTTACAATTCCCGTAAAAACTGCCTCGGCGCTGGGCGACCTGCAAATGTTTCCCAAACAAACAAACAGAATTCTTTTCTTCTCCATTTCTTTTAGCTCTGTCTTTTTTGTTGAGTCTGCCATAATACCATTCAAAATTAAATTATTAAAATTTCCTTCCTTTTCGAGAGGTTAACCGAGAGATTGGTCATTCCAGATTTCGTATGATTTCAAGGCCTGATTCAGCAGCATTTCGTAGCCGTTTTTTACTGTTGCACCATTTTGCAGGCCTTTGGCCATAAACTGTGTTACTTCAGGATTGTAAACCAGGTCGAACAGCAAATGCTTTTCGGTAACATACTGGTATGGAATATTCGGGAAAGTATCAGTTTTCGGGTAGGTTCCGAGAGGTGTGGCATTGATGATTAATAACCGTTCCTTCATCATTTTTTCATCAATTTCTTCGTACCTGATTTCGTTTTCTTTTAACTCTTCAATTGATGCCGAAAGATATTCGACTCCCAATTTTGTCAAAACATATTTTAATGCCTTCGAGGCGCCACCGGTTCCCAGAATCAGCGCTTTTTTATGTTGCTCTTTCAACAGCGGTTTCAGTGATGTTTCAAATCCAAATGTGTCAGTATTAAACCCCTTTAAAAATATACCCGAATCAGTTCGTTTGATTTTTATTGTATTTACAGCTCCGATTTCTTTAGCCGAGTCGTTTAATTCATTCAAAAACGGAACTACCAGTTCTTTATATGGAATTGTTACATTTAAACCAATCAGTTCAGGATTGTGTTTTATGATTTCAGGTAATTTGCTGATATTGTCGATTTCAAAGTTATCATAGGTTGAATCGATTTTTTCCATTTCAAATTTTTCTGTAAAAAATCGTTTTGAAAACGAGTGTGTAAGCGGGAATCCGATTAGTCCAAATTTCTTCATTTCCATATATTTTTCAATTTTTTTATTTGGCATTGATTTATGAATGTCAGGCATTTAAAATACCAAAACACGCTTATTCAATATTCATTAACAATTAAAACGAGATTTTAAAAGTGATTTGGTGACAGTTTTTACATAAAACTAACAGATTTGAAATCGGCCACCATTTTTCTGATTTTTTTATTCTTTCGCAATTTTGGATTCAGCTCAAACATAAATTCAACCTGATCCGAATCCTGCATCAATGCAAGCACAAGTTGCTCAAATGCCTCTTCCTGTTTTTTTAAATCAAAAAGTAACGCTGCCATTCTGTACTTTAATATCACTTCGGGATTATTCCTAATTCCTTTTTTAAGAATTTTTACCGCTTTATCAGGGTCTTCAAATTTCAGATAAACATCAGTCCATGTAAACCATATTTCAACGTTTTCGGGCTCAATCCGGGCAGCTTTTCTTAAGGCCGAAATTGCATTCTCTTCATTGTTGAAATCCTTGTAAATTTTACCTAAAGTAAGCCAGTATTCCGAGTTTAGGCCATCAATTTTAATAGACTTTTTTATGAATTTTATACTTGCTTCAAAGTTTTGTTCAATCCATAAAATCAGCCCGATTCCGAACCAGGCAGTGTCATTGTCTTTGTTAATTTCGATGGAACGATTGTAATAATATTGCGACTTTGGGTAGTCTTCAATATTTAAATAACACTCGCCAATATAACAGTATGCTTCATCATTCCCAGGTTCAGTTTTCAGAAATTCCTTGTATTTATCAATGGCTTCAAGATATTTTCCTGCGTTGGCCAATGCATTTCCAATGTTAAAAAGCGCCATGTGAAATTCGCTGTTGAGTGCATAAGCAAATTCGTAGGCTTCAATGGCTTTGTCGTGATTTTCTGTTTTGTTGTAAACGGTTCCAAGATTAAACCACACATACTGGTTAAATGGATCGATATCGAGATATTTATCGTAGTATTTTATGCTTTCATTTAAATTGTTTTCCTGATCGTAGAAAAAACCCAAATCGTATAAGGCCAGATCGTTGAAAGGATTTGCCTTTATTGTTTTTTCGAAATAATATAAGGCTTTTGGAATGTTGCCCACCTGAACATAAGTGGAGCCGATTTGATAAAGTATATCATCGACGTCGGACCCGGCATATTTTACAGCTTTTCTGAACGAAACAAGCGCCTCGGTTTCTTTTCCCATTACCATTTGTGCCGAACCCTTCAAAAGATGAACATCAGGATTTTTGGAATCTACTTTTTCAGCAGTCAGAAGGTATTTAAGCGATTTTTCGTAAAGACCTTTATTGATTAATATCTGTGCATATTTTAACTGAAGCGGAACTGCATTCGGGTGAATTTTAATGCCTTGCTCAGCGGCAATTTCAGAACCCTGCAAATCACCTTCTTCCAGCAGCTGTTCAACAATACCTTCAAACTCGGAAACATCGAAATATTTTTTACTTCCCGAAATGAGAGATCGTTTAAAACGGTTCACCGCTTCAATAATATCATCGTCCCAGTTATCATCTCTTTCTTCCATCATATTCCCAAATTCAGTTTGCAAAATTAGCAATTCAACTGATATAATAAAAATGTTAGCCCAGGTGTTGTTCCCTCAATAAATCATTTACTGTTTTTACCGGGTTAAAAGTTTCTATCGGGACTTCAACAAAAAGGGTATTCCAGTTGCTCATCGCACCGTTCCATAGCCCCGGTAATTCCTGTGCTTTCAGCTCTTTACCGTCCTTCGATTTTTTCGAAATAAAACCTGTTGCCGGGTCGGTAAATTCAGTAAGATTATATTTTTCGCCCCTGTAGTTTTTTACTGCACAAACCAAATCTACCGGATTAAAATGGGTTGCATGTTTTGCCATGTTTTGTTGCTGAACGCTGGCCGGATCGATTTGAGAACTTTCAACTACCTGCAATGATACAGTTCCGTCGCTGTTTTTTGCCCAAAACGGTCCGCCGCCCGGTTCTCCTTCGTTTTTAACCATTCCGCAAACCCTCAAAGGACGATTGTATTTTTCTTTTAAATAATAGTATAACTGTTCTTTTTCGGTGTAGTATTGGTTTGATTCAGGTTTTGTATTTAATGTGTTTTCAAGAAAGGCAGAAGCGGCAGCCAAAAAAGCGCTGTCGAGTGCAACCGGATGTTTTTCGTTTAACTCTTTCTGGTAAAAGAAAAGTTTTTCCTGATTTTTTAACAGCACACCAGCCA
>DATITY010000113.1:0-4317 GCA_035467235.1 Draconibacterium sp.
CCAATCGCTTACATACATTGAAGCCGATTTGTTAAAATCAATCAGTTGTGAAACAATAATAATTACCTTACTGTCACGGATTGATACTTTTAATTCGCTGTCAGAAAAAATTTGAGAATACAACGAAATAACTAATTGTCCTTTCTGCAGATCCTCAAAATAATCCACAATTTTAACTTCTTTGGTTAATTCCTGATTTTCAAAATGAATTTTTTCTATTCCAATATTTTTTGATTGTATGCTATTAATTATTGCTTTCATGATTTTAAAATTTCTGATGAAACATTGAAAAATACTAATACATCCGGGATTTATACCTGATTTTTTTGAACATCAAATTGTAAAATCAGGTAATAAATGAATTAATAATGCCGGATAAAATTTAAACTGAAAGCAATGGTGGAGGAAGATCAAGAAGAAGTTCGCAAACATGGATTAAAAGTAGCCGGGGTAAAATAGTGGCTACATTTTTTATTTCATATTGCAGTGAATTAAAATTTGAATCGGGTGATATGAAAACACAATCACAGCCGTCCAAATCATTGATGTCCTGCTCATCAAAAAAGCCGTTCTGGAAAAATAAAGCGTATTGACCTGATGAATTCTCATTAGCAGCAGAAATTGAATTCAGACTTATTTGTTTAAGTGAAAAGTGCTGCACCTGGCCTTTTCCGGCCACGGCAAATACCAAAACAAATACTAAGGCTGTAAATTGTCTCATTTCTTTCAAAACTACTCAGGTAAAAATATGCTATTATTCACGAAATGTGTCTTTAAATATTGTTAATATGAGTTAATGAAATCTTAATGTTTTCAGAAAAGAAAAATTTTTCGGAATAATTCAATATCTGTGTCATTTTATCAATACCACCCGTTGTAAAACATTTGCAAATTGAACGATATAAATCCCCTGATTTAAATTTTCAATATTGATTTGTGAATGGTTTGAATTTACCATTTGAGATTTAACCAGAACTCCGGTGAGATTATAAATATTCAGTACTTCTTCCTCCATTTCCAGACCTGAAATTTTTAAAATTCCGGAAGTTGGATTTGGATAGAACCTCAAATTTGAAAGGTTGGCAGAAATATTTTCAACATGAACAATGGTACTAATTTTGCTGACTTTCCAGTTTTCGCTGAAATGATTATCAAGGATTTCCGATTTTAGTTGAATCGCCTCGCCATTTGAAACAGCAGGCCAGGTGTGGTCGAAATTGTAAAAAACATGGTCGGCAACAACTCCCTGTGGCGTTTTCAATTGAATTGCTTCGCCTTCATCGGCCAAACGTCCACTTTCCCACTGGTAAACCAACTGCTTTTTATTTAACCAAAAACCGGAACCGGAGTTGTAAGTTACATAAACTTTTTCGCCTGCTTTTATTGCTGAACCTTCCGGGAACCTGAAAGTTATTCCTTTGGTAAATTCATATCCGGAAATATCAATGTCAGTATTTCCTGAATTCGACAACTCAATAAATTCAACAACTTCTGAAATCAAATCTGATTTGTATGCAATTGCACTGATATACAACTGATTTATTGTTTCATTGATGTTTAAACCGGCACCCATATTTCCATCGCTTCCCGATAAAATACATGGTGAATTAACGGCAAGCCGGAAATCAAACACATTTGGATTTTGAAATTGTGGATTGGCAAACATGTTGTTTTCACCGGACGGCAAAAAGTCGTTGTCGGATGCTGAATTCGAAATCCTCAGGGTTGACATGGCATCTGCGGAATATGAAGCATCGTAGGCATTCGATAAAATGGAGTTGGTAACGATTGCATTTCCACCGGCATCACCTTCATTTTTTTCGTAGCATGCAATTGAAGTTCCATTTCCATAATAAGTGCAGTGGTCAATATAAATCCGGCTCGAGTCTTTTAATCCGGCGCCCATGCTGCAATTCACAAAAACCGAATTTTTTATGCTCACCAAAGATTGTTGCCCCACCGAAACACCTTTGTCGAAAATGTTGTAAACCAGCATATTTTCGATGGAAATATTTTTTGCCTTTTCTCCAATATCGATTGCATCGCTGTTAAAACCCAGGAAATCGTGAATTACAGAATTTCTGATAATTCCGTTTTCAACATCATCATAATCAACAGCATCGTTATCAGGCATTTCATTCCCGTTAAAAACACAACTGTCGATAAATCCTTTTCCATATTTTATATTGATAAGGTCGCCTGTAATTTCGGAATGTAAAGTGCTGTTCTTTAACGAAACATCAGAATATCGGGCAATAACAGGATTTTCATGGTTATTTTCCATTACAGCCCCATCGATTTTCAAAACTGAATTAAAAACTGAAATGGCCGCAATTTCACGCAAAGGATGATTGCCTTTTGATGCATTTTCAATTATCACATTTTTCAGGTACGAAGTATCGGCATTCACAAAATTCAGGATTCCCCATTTTTGATTTTTGCTCTTTGGATTGCTTTTAAAAACTACAGGTTCAGAATCTGTTCCATTTGCAGCAATTGAGCCTTTAACTTTTATTGAAACATCATCCGAAATCCACAATTCAACGCCGGGATCAATAATGAGTTTTCCTGTTGAACTGATCAGAGCATTATTAGGAACGCGAAAAGGAGAACAATCTTTTTTTAAAACCATTTCCGCTGTAATTTCTTCGGGAAGAATGCAACTGCCATCGCTTTCGAAAACGGCCGTCACGCTTACATCACCTGTGTGCGTTAATTTCAGGATTGGATTCGTACTTAAAAAATCGTCTTCACTTTCACTTTTTGCAATTAACTCAAGATCGAAACTGATATCGGAGCTGGCAGCATAATCCTGATGAATTTCGGCAGCAACAACATTTTTACCTGTTTTCAGCAAACCTGCATTAACAATAAAAGTGGTAAACCTGCTTTCGTCTGAACCTGAAATTGTTGCTAAAGCGATAGTATTCCCGTTTATTTCCGTGGCAGGTACATTCTTTCTGACGACTTCAGTTCCATTAATATAAACCACTGCACCATCATCGCATTTCAGGTTGATTTTCAGGACTTTGATTTTTTCGACATTTTCAACAGCAACAGTTTTTCTAAAATAGGTGGTTATGTATTTATTTCTCGGATTACTACCAAAACTCACCACCGTTTTTTCATCGCCGTCGCCGTACCCCAGTTCAGCCTGCCCCTCACTCCATTCCGAATCGTCAAAATCTGAATTTTTCCAATTGGCATCCGGTTCAATTCCCTTATCATTATATTTCCAGAAATCTTCTTTACCAATAATTGCTACACCTGCTGATCGTCGCCAGCCTTTAAAATTAAATCCTCCTTTTGGTTCGGCCACCAGCGTAATTTCTTCGTTTTCAGGGTAACTTCCCTGACTTAAAGCCTGATTTATTTTTATTCCGTTAAAATCGATGGTTCCTGCATTTTCAGGCAAAATGGAGATTGACAAAGGTGTACTGCTGTCGAAACCATATTTACTCAAATCGTTTAAAAGGGCAGTTGGCCGGGAGTCAGCAAAGGTTTTCATTTTATCAATTTCACCATTCCAGTAACTCACCGAAGGAATTGGATTTCCGTAACTTGATGTTGTGCCTTTCCAACGTTCGATGTGATTTGGAATTTCTTTTTCAATGTTATTCCTGAATTCAGCAATGATAGTTTTTACCCGTTCGGGATCAAAAGTGGTGAAAAGATGGTCGGCCAGTCGTTTGCCAAAATATTTTTTGTATCCCGTGTTTGTCAATAACTGTTTAAAGGGAATTACAGGTCTTTCAACGTAATAACTAATCAGATTGCTTCCGGAATCAAAAAAGCCACGGTCCAAATCATTCAAAATCCATTTCCATTTCCCTCCCGACTGCGGTTTCCAGGCCATGATATTGTGATCGACAGAAGTATTTTGCGAATAAATTTCGGTGATGATAAAATCAGTAAAATTTTCGATATCCATTTGTTCAGCAACTAAATCAAAATTCGATTGAACTGATAAATTGTTTTGATAAAGGGTCTTAAATGCCAGATATTGATCGAGTGTTCCGGCTTCTGCATAATTTTCGTTTTCAACCATATCGATTTTCTGACCTGCCAGTTGCCGTGTTTCCAGAATCAAATCCTCATCAACTTTCGCCCTGAGGTTATTAATTCCCATATATTGTCCATTTACAAAAAGCACGGCAGCCCTGAATCCCTGAAAATCGACATCCATATTTTCGATGGTTAACGATTGTGTCATTCCATCTCGAAACATGGTGTTTGCCCAATCGCTGCCAGAAGCCCGAAGGGCAAATGAGTTGTATGAATTTCGATCCTGGTCGAACAACAGCGGATACTCCAATT
>DATITY010000114.1:0-2417 GCA_035467235.1 Draconibacterium sp.
TATTCCCCACATGCCATGAAATATTTTTCCCGCAGTTGAGGAATTGTGATAATGGCCGAATAAAATTGCATCTATCCTGTTTTCAAGGATTTTTTCCAAATCATTTCTATCCTTTAGCTGCATTCCAAATTTAAAATCAAATGGA
This sequence comes from Draconibacterium sp., assembly GCA_035467235.1. Lineage (GTDB taxonomy): Bacteria > Bacteroidota > Bacteroidia > Bacteroidales > Prolixibacteraceae > Draconibacterium. The sequence continues at coordinate 146 of DATITY010000114.1, forward strand.
TGATGGTGCATATAAACAACCTTTTTCAGTCCAGCAATTGCCGGATCAACCATGATGTTCTTTAAGCGTTTTAACTGACCTTTTCCCAGTTCGCCCTGACTAAGAAAACGGTCATGCCAGTGTAACTCCTCGGCAGTAGAATCGAGTCCGATAAAGGCAATCTCATAAATGATATTGAGTTTTGGATACGAAATACCAGTGGTGTGATAATACTTCTTTTTAAATAAACTTACAAATTTCCTGTTTCCCCACGACCCAGTGCCGTAATCATGGTTTCCCGGAACAACCAGTACTTTGTATCCGTTTTTTTCGAGTTGTTCCAATGCATCGGCAGCTTCATCCATTTGTTCGCTATGAGTGGCATTTTCAACAATATCGCCGGTAATAACGATAATATAATCCTGGGCAGGTTGTTTCAAAAAGGTAATGTTGTCGATAATGGTGCGGAATCTGTTGCCACAATCATCGTGGCCGATATGCAAATCAGATAAATGAATAATTCTTTTCATCTCATTATAATTGTTAATTTTTAAAGGTATTCGATGTAACTCGCTTATAATGATTCATCTGTGTGACAAAATTTTGTAATGCTCGTTTCATGACTTTTAATTATTATTTACATTCTGTCTTAAATGATTTCCGGTTATAGTTGTAAAAGAACTCAGTCAGTAAAATACCTTTTAGTCAAAATTTCAGGGAAATACAATTTACTGCAAAATTCACAGAATATCAATACTTTAAAACATATAAAGTTGTTATGTGACAAAATAATACAAGTAAGCAGAAATTATGAAAAGAGCAGCTTTAGCCCTGATATGAGGTAGTTTTTATTTACGGAATGGCTTTTATTTAAGAGATTTTTTTCATATCTTTTCATTATTGTATTAATCAAAATTCATTTATTATGGCAACTTATGCAATTGAAAATTATGTACTTAGGTACGATATGGTCAGTAATAAACCCTGGATTATTTTTCACTATAAGGTAGATGGTAACTGGAGAAATAAAAACTGGTTTCCTCCAAAAGAAGATGCAGTCTATTTATCGGATTTGCTGCGTAATGAGAAACCGCTCTACTATGTTGAGTCGGCAAATAGTAGCTGGATTACTTCATCTGCTGAAGAAATAGGGGAGGAGGAAACATAAAGTGCTGATGAACCAGCTTTAATAAATGGACTTAATGCTGTAATTCATTAACTATTTCTTATAATTCACTACTTCTTCAAATTTCTTCCTCGGGGTTGCGGATGAAACTGCATCCACACTTTTATCAGCATTCCCGATTCGCAGAGCAACAACTGCCTTGTAACCTGATGGGATTTGAAAAAGTTCTTTGTTTGAATTGATTTTTCCGGTTGGACTTGCATAAATACGTGCGCCAAGACCCAGACTATGTGCAGCTACAAACATACTCTGTGTGGCTAATCCGCAATCAAAATCAGGTGTGGTTCCGTTTTCTGATTCAATCCCTGAAACAATAACCAGTACATTTCCGGGAACTACATCATTGACAATTTCCTTCATGGTTGCTTCGTCATTTATTACAGTAAACTTCCACGGTTGGATGTTTCTTCCGCTGGGAGCCTTAATACCGCATTTAAGTATCAAATCAAGCTGTTGATTTGTAACAGGTTCTGATATGTATGCTCTTTCGGAGTAACCTGAAAGAATAACACTGGTTACGCAATTGTCAGTGGCCTGGCCAAACAATTTTGAAAATGCAAAAAATGCAATTACAAGCAACGATAATTTTATTTTCATGTTAAACTGGTTTAAAATTTATACTGGTTTTGAACATAAAATTAAGCAAATTATTTCATTTAGAATTCTTTTGATTTCATCGTTTCATACAGATGAAATGAAAATCTTACAAAAGCAGAAAATAAGTAATACAAGTAAAACGAATAATTAAAACGCTTTCACTGAATACCTCCAAACCAATTTTTACCCGATTCTTTCTAATTATCTGTTACACAAGCTTTCGCTTTCGAACACGAAGTTTTTAAACAAACCTTTTTTTATAAAATGTTATTTTTCCCTGCTTTCCGCATGTCGAAAACCGATTTGCGCATCAGTACAATTTATCACAGGCTGCGCGACAGGTTAGAGGCACACCTGTATTGTTAATACTGAATATTGATATATAACTCGTGCGTGTTCTTTACCATAAAAATTCAACGCTTATGCTCAGAAATGCTGCTGAACTTACCCACAACATAGCTCACCTATACTCTTTCTGATTCGGGTTATGTAAAAACAAGGTTACTGACT
>DATITY010000115.1:0-2436 GCA_035467235.1 Draconibacterium sp.
GATGGACTGCATCAAGCAAACTGGTTATTCTTATCACAGGAACGGGCACACGAAACGCTGAATCGTTTGAAGGATTATCTTCAGGTGCCCCACTTCTACATGTTGAATATACCACAACTATTCAAATTGCTTCAGCTAAAAGCGGAACAATTCAGGAAACAACTGCTCAGCAAACCGTTACCAAAGATATTTCAGAAGAAGGAATTCTGGTTTATCCAAACCCGGTTCACAATGTTTTAACCGTAAAGTTTGATGAAAAAACAGAAGTGGAAAGAATTCTGGTTTATTCAATTACCGGAAGCCTGGTTAAAGAAATAAAGGTTAACAAAGTGATGTCTGAAACACAGGTTGATTGCAGTAATTTTGTACCGGGAACATACCTTCTTAAACTCAGCAGCAGTAAAGGCGGTTATTCAATGCAGTTTATAAAACAGTAGTTTTCTGATTTATGAAACTTCGAAATTTTGGATTTATCATCAGTTAATTTGATTTGGGGCTGGAAAATCCGGCCCCTTTTTTTAAAATAACAGATTAACCTTATAGTTTATACGTTATGCGACCAGAAATTTGTGCTGATACATGTTTTGAAATTCAAATTAAAGTATGAATTGCGACATTTCCCCGCCTTCTTCTTTCAAGGCGGGGTCGGTTGAAGTCCTGCAGCAATCTCATCCCTTACAACAAATCATGCGGACGAAACCGGGGGTGGTTCAAAAAGTTACATCAACAACCAATTATTATTTACGATGAAAATTAAAAAGCCCCGCCCGGAATAAACCAGGCAGGGCCTTATAAATATCGAGCTGAACTAATTATTAAACTAGTCCCTGTGCAATCATTGCATCGGCAACTTTGATAAATCCGCCAATGTTGGCGCCTTTTACGTAGTTAATAAAATTTCCTTCAGTGCCATATTTTACGCAGGTGCTGTGAATGTCAATCATAATCTGGTGCAGGCGTGCATCCACCTCTTCGCGCGACCATGGCAAACGCATTGAGTTCTGAGTCATTTCGAGGCCCGATGTGGCCACGCCGCCGGCATTCGAAGCCTTGCCCGGTGCATACATAATTTTTGCATTCAGAAACACTTCAACCGCCTCGGGAGTGGATGGAATGTTGGCGCCTTCAGCTACGAGGTAACATCCGTTTTCAACAAGCACTTTGGCTTCCTGTTCGTTGAGTTCGTTCTGGGTGGCACAAGGCAGTGCAATATCGCATTTTACACCCCAGGGACGCTGTCCCTCAACATATTTCGCATTTGTATATTTTTCGCAATACTCCTGAATACGACCGCGTTTCACGTTTTTTAATTCCAGTACGTAAGCCAGTTTTTCGTCGTCGATTCCATCGGCATCGTAGATGTACCCGTTAGAGTCGGAGAGAGTCACCACTTTTCCGCCTAACATATTTACTTTTTCAACTGCATATTGCGCCACATTTCCCGAACCCGACACGGTAACAATTTTGCCATTCAGGTCCATGCCGCGCATTTTCAGCATCTCTTCGGCAAAATAAACAGTTCCGTAACCAGTTGCTTCGGGCCTGATGAGACTTCCTCCCCACTCGATACCTTTTCCGGTAAGCACACCGGTGAACTCGTTTTTCAACCTTTTGTACTGACCAAACATGTAGCCGATTTCGCGTCCGCCCACGCCAATATCACCAGCGGGCACATCGGTGTTGGGACCAATGTGGCGTTGCAGTTCAGTCATAAAACTCTGGCAAAAACGCATTACTTCGTTGTTCGATTTTCCTTTCGGGTCGAAATCGGAGCCGCCTTTACCACCACCCATCGGCAGCGTGGTGAGGCTGTTTTTAAATACCTGCTCAAATGCAAGAAATTTCAGCACACCCAAATTTACGGTAGGGTGAAAACGCAAACCACCTTTGTACGGTCCGATGGCGCTGCTCATTTCGATGCGGTAGCCTTTGTTGATCTGAATTTCGCCTTTGTCGTCCTGCCACGGAACGCGGAACATGATAACGCGCTCGGGCTCCGAAACCCTTTCGAGGATTTTTGCCTGTTTGTAATGAGGATTCTCTTCGATAAACGGCATTACCGACTCAACTACTTCCTGAACTGCCTGGTGAAACTCCAGTTCGTTGGGATTCCTGGCAATCAGTTTCGCCATGAAATCGTTTACTTTTACTTCGAATGCATTCGACATGATATTGAAATTTAATGTTAGTAATTTTGTTTTTTCTAGCTTGTTTTTGTTTTGAAAACACATTTTTCAGCCCTGAAAGTAGATAACAATTTTAAATGAAAGGGTTGTCAAAAGGATGTTTGATTCAAAATTCCGTGTTTAACGGAAGGAATTTGAGGGGTAGGTTAATTTGATGTTAAGAACAGGTGGGAAATGTGGGAATGGGGAAAAAATATAAGTTAAAGGATTATCATTTCGAAGGTTCATCTAATTTATTAATTAGGCATAA
>DATITY010000116.1:0-17974 GCA_035467235.1 Draconibacterium sp.
TTGGAGCTTTAGCAAGCAACATGTTGTTTTCTTCAATCAAAGCAGTTACAGCAGCTTCTGCAGCAGCAACTTCTGTTTTGATTTCTTCTTTTCTAACATCGGTTTTAGCAACTAATTCAGTAGCCTGTGTAGTAATTACAACCAGTTTTTCTTTTGCTTTACCGTAGCTTTTGAAAAGTTTTGAACTCTGAGCTTCTATTTCAACCATTACAGCATTTAATGAATCCTGAACTGCAAGATAATCAGCTTCAACATAAAGATCGGCCTGTGCAGTTTTTGCTTGTTCAAGTGCAGCTTTAGCGGCATCAATTTCAGCTTGTGGTGCTTTAGCGCAACCGGTGAAAATTAAAGATACAGCAACAATCGATAATACATAAAAAATCTTTTTCATAATTTGAATCATTTTTTTGTTAATATTTATTTTTTGAATGTAATTTTCTGTTTCATTCATGTATTTTGACGGAAGGTTGGCATGAAGTAACATGTTGATCCCAAAAAAATATGTATTTTTCGGAAAAATTTCCGCAATTCGTTTTTTCGCTAAACATGAAAGAATTGAAGTCCAAGAACTTAACTGATGAACAAATAGTTGACGAAATAATTCTGGAAGGGAAAAAAGAACTCTTTGGAGTACTGTATAACAGGTATTTCCCAAAAGTTAATGATAAATGTTATAGTTTTTTCAAAGACAAACAGAAATCGGAAGAATTTGCCAATGACATATTAACCAAGTCGTTTGAAAAACTTGAAAGTTTTAAAGGTAAATCTTCATTCTCTTCATGGCTTTATTCCATTACCTATAATACTGTAATCGATTATCTGCGTAAAAAGAAGCAACTACATTACCCCAACTGGAACCAGGAAAACGAATTACCCGAAATTTTAGATGAATCGGATTCTGAAATATCTGAAATAAGTTATGAAAATCTTCTGCAGGTTTTCGAAAAAATACATCCCGAAGAAAAAGCTCTCTTAATGATGAAATATCAGGACTCGCTTCCTATAAAAGAAATTGCTGTTTCGCTTTCAACCAGTGAGGATGCAGTTAAAATGAGATTGAAAAGAGCCCGTTCAAGGGTTGTTTATTTATATTTTAAAATGTTTGGAACCGATTAATTTTCTGTTACTTTTCGTTTTTTATTCGTCTAATACTTTGAATCGTGAATTACTAAATTTAGTAAAACAAATTTGTGAATTTTAATTATTAAAAGCCGGCAGCAGTTGCAAACGAAATGAAGATTCCATTCTCTAACATATTTAAAAGTCAGACAAAGAAAATTCCGGGTGAGGTTAAAAAACAACTCGGGAAATTGTTTCCCAAAGCAAAAAATATTGAATGGGAAGTTAAAAATGAGATTTACGAAGCAATTTTTTATTTAAATGATGTTGAACATATCGCTCAAATTTCGGAAGAAGGTGTTTTGCTTGAGTACAAAAAAAATCTTTGGCCTGATGAATTGCCTGAAATAATTAAGAATAAAGGTAAAACTTTTGGCGAAATCATGAATGGAATTATTATTTACAGGGGTGAAGATATATTTTATGAGGTAATCATCCGCAACGAAAAACTCGATCGGTTCGAATACTTATTTAATACGAAGGGTGAAGTGTTAAGCTCTCAGCTTTTATAATTCTTTCCGGTTTACAACGAATTCAAAGTTAAAGTACCCTTTTTCAAACCCTTACTTTCAATTTCCAGTTTAATTTCACCGGCAGTTTCCGACGATTGTACCAAAACTACCAGTTTACCGCTAAATGCTTTCATTGTTGGCAAATGGAACATTTCCAGTGAAGTTGAATCACCATTGCAAACTGCCCTGAAAAAACCTGCTCCTGAAACCTTAAAATTCAACTGGTTTGTGGCATTTGGACATTCATTTCCATCTTTATCAACTACCGAAACTGTAACAAAGGAAAGGTCATTTCCGTCAGCGATTAACGAAGTTTTATTGGCTGAAATTTCAAAATGGTGTGGTTTTCCGGCAGTATGAATTTCCTTTTCGGCAACCGGTTTTCCCTGTTTATCGAAAGCAATTACTTTTAATGTTCCTGGTTCATATTTGACATCCATCCACATTAGCCGGTAACGGTTTTGGGGAGTTTCATTGTTTTTTTTCTGAATTCCCTGGCTTTTCCCATTTACAAAAAGTTCGGCACTATCATAATTTGTATAAACAAAAACCGGTGTGGTTTCCCCTTCGCGGCCTTCCCAATTCCAGTGGGGCAGAATGTGCAGCGTTTCATCATCTGAATTCCAGCGGCTGCGGTATAAATAATACCGATCTTTGGGCAATCCGGCCAAATCACAAATTCCGAAATACGAACTTCTCGATGGCCAGAAATCATCGTAAGGAGTTGGTTCGCCCAGGTAATCGAATCCGGTCCACACAAATTCGCCAATTACCCATGGTTTATCATCCTGTAACACAAAATCATCGTCGGGTACGTTCGACCAGCTGCACGCTTCCAAATCGTATGATGAACACTGCATATCTTCATACTTTTTGTTTTTTGCCTGTTCAACCGGGAATTTGTAAATTCCCCGTGAACTTACAGTTGAAGCTGTTTCGGACCCCAAAATGAACCCCTGCGGAAATTTTTCATACGCTTCTTCATAAAGATGAACGCGGTAATTTAATCCCGGAACATCCAGTATTGCGCCAAAACCGCTCTCCATGGTTGCTTTCACCTGGTCCATTCCAACCGTAACCGGCCGGGTTGGATCTTCCCGGTGAAAAATATTTTGAAGCCATTTCGCACGTTTTACACCTTCACTTCCCCATTGGTCGGGGACTTCATTGCCGGCACTCCACATAACGATACTTGGATGGTTCCGGGTTGCCTGAACAAGGTTTACAACATCTTTTTCGGCCCAGTCGTTAAAAAAGCGGTTGTAACCGTTTTTTACTTTCGGTTTTGCCCACTCATCGAAACTTTCAGCAATCATCATAAAACCCATTTCGTCACAGAGTTCAAGTTGCTCAAGTGATGGCATATTGTGTGCCGACCGGATTGCATTGCAACCCATATCTTTTAAAATGGCAAGCTGCCGGCGAAGCGCCGCTTTATTTACTGCTGTTCCAAGTGGGCCCAAATCGTGGTGCAGACAAACACCCTTAAACTTGGTAACTTTTCCGTTTAAAAGAAATCCTTTATCGGCCAGGTATTCAATTTTCCGGATACCAAAACGGATGGTTTGTTCATCTTTCAAAACATTGTTCTTAAATAATTTTAACGTGGCGGAATATAAATATGGATTTTCAGGGCTCCACAACACAGGATTTTGAACTGCAATATTCTGCTCCATCAGGCTGTCAAACTGGTCGGTTGATTCCTTTACTGCAACTACCTTCCCGTCTGCATTTTTTATTTCGGAAACCATCCGAACATCAGAACCCTGAATGGTAGTTTTAATATTCACTTTTGCCACTTCCGGGGAAATGTATGGAGTTGTAATAAAAGTTCCCCAATGTTCGAAACTGATATCTTCTTTTACAATGATTTGCACCTTTCTGTAAATTCCTGCACCCGGATACCAGCGCGAGGATTTGGGTTGGTTTTCTAGTCTGACAGCCAGCAGATTTTTTTCGTCGGCATTAAGGAATGAAGTAATATCGAAATAAAAATAGCTGTATCCGTAAGGCCGCTCACCCACTTTTTTCCCGTTTATAAAAACCTGTGCTTCACTCATTGCCCCATCGAAAGTCAACAGTACTTTTTTCCCTTTTTTAAATTCAGGAACGTCAAATTCCGTTCGGTACCAACCCACTCCAATAAATGGCAGAGCACCTGTTCTGCCTGTTTTTTCGGTCGCTACATTTTCGTTATTCTGAACAATGGCAATTACCTGTTTATCCACTTCCTTGTCAAAAGGACCATAAATTGCCCAATCGTGAGGCACTTTTACTGTTTCCCAGTTGCCGTCATCGAAACCTTTATTTATCGCTTCCGGAAAATCTCCTTTACTGAATTTCCAGTTTTTTTCGAAATTGATAATTGTGCGCTGTGAATGTGCATTTACTACAATTAAAATGCTGATTAAAAAAGGAATAACTGTTTTCATTGGTTTCAGATTGAATGATTTTCAAAATTATAATAAGGAACCGGATATTCAACGAATTTCTGATTCCTCTCGATAAAAACATTAGATTAAAAATTTTAAAAGGAATTTGACTTTAACTGAATTTTAATTTTAAATCAAATAGAATGAACAAATCATTTATAAATTTGATTTCTATATAAAAATTAATTGCGAAACTAAAAAGAAACAGGTTGAAAAAATTACAAAACTAAACATTTAGCAAAATGAAATACGAAATTACACGTCGCGATTTTATCCAAACACTTTTAACCGGCGTATTACTGGGCCCGGTAGTTTTAAAAACTCAGGCATTCAACGTTTCCGGTTTGCCAACCCGGGCTTTGGGAAAAACTGGCGAGCAGGTTTCCATCGTTGGTTTTGGTGGTTGGGATTTGGGCTTTATCGACGAAAAACTGGCCATTCGAATGATGCACGAAGGAATTGAGTCAGGAATTACTTTTATCGATAATGCCTGGGAATACAACCAGGGGCGTTCAGAAGAAGTTGTAGGCAAAGGATTGAATTCGGGTAATTTACGCGATAAGGTTTTCCTGATGACCAAAGTGTGTGCCCGCGATTACGAGGGTGCAAAACGCCATTTGGAAGATGCCCTCCGGAGATTACAAACCGATCGGATTGATTTGGTGCAGTTTCATGCTATTCAATATGACGGCGACCGTCAACGGATTTTTGATCCTGAAAACGGAGCATTAAAAGCCATAATGGAAGCAAAAAAAGAAGGCAAATTGCGCTATATCGGCTTTACCGGACATCGCGATCCGCAGATTCATCTCGACATGTTAAATATGCCTTTTGATTGGGATGCCGTGCAAATGCCGCTTAATATTATGGATGCTCATTTCAACAGTTTTCAAAAACGGGTTTTGCCGGTTGCCAACGATAGAAATATTGCCGTGCTGGGAATGAAATCACTGGTCGGTGATTTCGATCGTATTTCGTCAAGAGTACAGGTCAATGCAGAACTTTGCCGACGATATTCTCTTTCACTTCCGGTGAGTTCGTTGGTTTGCGGTATGCAAAATTTGGAAGAAATGCGGCTGATGGTTGATATTGCCCGGGATTTTAAACCGCTTACTGAAGAAAAAATCAACGAACTGCTTGACAAGGCCAATGTGGCCGCCAAAACCGGTGAGGCTGAGTTTTACAAAGATTCCGCGAAAGGTTATGGTTGTTCATATCATACAAAAGTCTTGCGCGACGGACTTTAATGGAACTGCTCCTGCAATTAACCGAACCTGTTGTTCGGTTTTGCAGGTTATAATAAGATTTACTTCCTGACTTTTATGCTATTTTTTCTTTAATATAATTAACATGTCATTTTCAAAGTCATGCGTAAATTTTATGGTATTTAAATCCTGCTGAATAGTTAATTCCGAGAGTTCTCCGGTTGTATCGTTCAGTTTTTCGACAGTTATAATTGAATCCTGAACAATTGTTGCATCAGAATATTTGTTGGTTACCGGGTTAAGTGAATGCAATTTTAAAATCTTTTACGTCGTAAATGGGGTTATTATAAGTTTTAGCGCTTTGAAACTGAGTTTCGTGTTTAGTCAAAATAGCGGTTTGGGCGGAAAGATGGTTCAAGCACAAAATGAGAAGAAAAGTGAAAATAGTTAGTTTCATTTTTCTGATTTCAATGTTAGTTAAAGTTTGTGGTGTACTAATCATTTGATTTACTGCTCAAAAATGATTTATTCAGGAGTTGATTTGTTCATCAAATCAAATAAATCGTGTACAATTGCATTGCGGTTAAAATTTTCCCAGATGATAATTTTGTTTTGATTTTCAGGTTGGTCAATCCAACTGACTCCCTGTAGTTTTGGCGCCGGTATTTCAATTTTCTGACCCCATTCAGGATTTTTTAAAATTGCTACTGCCGCCATATCGAATAATGCACGCGAAGGAGGATTCCCGTGCATTTCAGCATGTTCAAAAAGATTGGCGGAATAATCTCCAAACGATTTAAAAGTTCCACCATGTCTGCCGGTAATTTCACCGGAACTTTTTGGTCCCTTTCCTGCAAGGTTTTGCTTAACTTCTTCCCTCGTAACTGTTACCGCTGCTGTTCCGCTCGGTTTTCCATAACGAACTGTTACCATTTCAAACTCAACACCCGATTCGATTACAGGATTAACAGAAGTTGTGTCATTGTCGAGATTATATTCCCCCGGATCAGGATAGTTTGAACCCAGCCAAACCACCCTGATTTTGTCAACTATTTTTGGTTCTTTTTTAATTGCCAGTGCAATGTTGGTAAGCTTTCCGATTGGAACGAGTACCAGCTTTTCACCGGTCGCTTCCAGTGCTTTTTGAATGATAAAATCAACCGCTTCGTTTCCATCAAAAGTGAGTTGGTCAATTTCAGCAACAATTTCATTGTACGATTTTTCAGCACCTTTAAACAAAGGAATTTGATTTTCAAGATTAAAAAGCCGGATTATTCGTTGGGCTTCATCGTACTGACCCTGTATTCCGTCACCGTTTCGGGTGTTGTTAACTGTAACTCCAACAACGTCAAAAATTGCAGAGTTGAGAAATGCATAAGCCAGCGCGTGCTGGTCGTCAAGCTCGTTTTTGGCGTCGGTATCGATAAGGATTTTCATTTTCGGAGATTGGGTTTCTTTTGTTTTTTGCTGTGATTGACAGGCCGCAACAAGAATTGCCATAACAAGGAAAATTACCGTTTTTGTATTCATTTTATCCATTTTTATTTTAGTAAATATCCGAATTTCGTTTTTAGTTGCAACTGGTTTTTTTTGATATTTCGAAGTTATTTGAAAACAATAGTTCCAGGCGCTGCAAAACCTTTTTCCGGATTGTCGAGTACCAAAACCCAGTCATTTCCTCGGCCACCTGATTGTGTGTTGAAAGTTTTTACCTGATTGGTTTCCATCACTCCGATTTCGGTTGCCTCGCCGGTTTTGCAGTTGTACCACCAGCCTTTTGCTTTTGGCCAACCACAAAGATTTAAATCCACAGATGCTCCGTAACCGGTTGGAATATAAACCATAACGTAATCTTTACCACGGGTGGCAACAATATAATCGGTTTCAGGAACATATTCGTTTTTAATGATTTGCTGAAAAGGAATACGGTCAGTAAACGGCCGGCTTTCCATTAGTTTGCGGGCATGAATTACATCCCAGGCGCCGGGTAAATCAAGGTCAGCTTCCCACGAATTTCGGGCAAAACCTACCGGTTGCCGGCCGGGAGCGAGCATTTGCCAGATGGCATGGCAACCGTAAGTATGGCCAAATCCGCCTGAGAACAGGTTCCAGTAAATAGCCTGCCGCACATCTGCATCATCGAACCAGCCCAGAATTTCGGGTTTCCAGTCGTGCGGGTGATCTTCGTAACGCGGCTCCCCATCAAAGGTTGGTTTTATTGGTTTCAGGTTATAATCAGGAATCAGCAGTTTTTTATATGCCGCATAAGAGCGTTCGCCATGACCTGTTTGCATCATGTTAAAATCGAGCCACTTTTCGTTATGAAACCATTTTGACGAACTGTTTCCGCCCATTGGATGAAACGTCATTAAATGGTTTTTATCCACTTTTTTAATTCCTTTTGCCAGCGCATTCCATACCGCGAAGTAATTTCCACCACCTTGTCTGTCGCCACCGTTTATCCAGATTATATTTTTGAAATCCTTGTACCGGATTCCAAGGATTTCGCCGTATTTTTCAGCATTTTCAGCATTAAAGATAACCGGACCAACTCCCCACTGTTTGTCCACTTTGTCGCCCCAGGTTGGAAGCAGACCAATTAAAATTCCTTTTTCTTCAGCTTTTTTGATAACCCAATCAACATGTTTAAAATAGGCTTCGTTGATTTTTGTCGGGTCGTTGTCAATTAATGGTTTCTCACCTTCCATGTTCGGCACATTTAAACCATCGAGTTCGGCTAAAATTACTGCCTGAATAACGGTAAATCCTTTTTCACGACGGTTTTCAAGGTATTTTTCAGCTTCAGATTTTGAAAGACGGTGAAATAGTTCCCAACCGGTGTCGGCTAAATAGAAAAATGGAGTTCCATCCTCAAAAACTAAAAACCGCTGATTTTCTGAAACTTTCAATTTTCCATGAGAGAAATCAACCGACGGTCCCTGCCATTTAATTTCCTGTGCAGTTAGAGTTTGAATAAAGCAAATAGATAAAACAGTTAAAAATACTTTCATAATAAGTTTAGTTTTCAGGTTGAATAAAAAATTTAATTTTCGGTTAAAAATACAAATTACTATCTTTCAGTAAATATTTATTTCATGAAATTAACGGCAAATGTAATCGGAGCTACCGGACTGGTAGGAAAACAATTGGTTTTACAACTTCTGGAAAATGAAAAATTCGGGAAAGTACGGATTTTTGTGCGACGCGGAACCGGACTTCAACATCCGAAAATCGAACAACACATTGTTGATTTTGCTCAACCCGAAACCTGGGAAAAACTACTGACAGGCGATGTGCTTTTTTCAGCACTTGGAACTACCCTGAAACAGGCTGGTAGTAAAGAAAAGCAGTATGAAATTGATTTTACTTTCAACCTGAATTTTGCGAAAAAAGCAAAGGAAAACGGAATTGAAAACTATGTTTTGGTTTCATCGGTGGGAGCAAATTCAAAATCATCCATTTTTTACACACGCATGAAAGGTGAGCTGGATGAGGCGGTTGCAAAAATCGGGTTCAAAAATTTAGTTATCCTTCGGCCTGCTTCTTTGACTGGTGATCGAAAAGACAGGCGAATTGCAGAAGAATTGTCAATTCCGGTTGCAAGGTTTATAACTAAGTTTGTGTTTAAAAAATACCGCCCAATCACCGACCGAACCGTGGCAAAAGCAATGATAAATGCGGCGTTGAAGCAACCAACCGGGAAAATTATTTGGGAAGCAGGCGAGGTTTTTGAACTGGCAGGTGAACAGCGTTAATCGTATCTTAACATTTCATTTTAAACTGTTTGCTGAAATAACCTGTTTTAGTGGCAGTTATTTTTCGAAACTGAATTCGAAACTGACTTAAACGTTGTTTTGACGCTTAAATTCAAAAATACCCTGAATCTTTTTTTTAATTTTACCCAAAATTAAGTACTTACCTAATTCTTATCCGTTATGAAAAATCAAAATCTATTTAAAAGTGCATTAAAATCGTTTTTTATTTTCAACCTTTTACTGGCACTCATCATTGGATCGGGCTGCAATCAGCCCAAAGTTGACGAAACCATAAAAGTTGACATTACCGCTGTCTCCGAACCCATCAATCCATACATTTACGGACAATTTATCGAACATCTCGGCAAGTGTATATATGGCGGAATATGGGCCGAAATGTTGGAAGACCGGAAATTTTACTATCCCGTAACTTTCGAATTCAATCCGTGGGGAACAGCTACCGACCCGCAATGGAATACCGGCGAGTACAAATTTCTGAATGCTTCGCCCTGGCAGGTGATTGGCGACGAAAAAACGGTTTCGATGGATAAAAAATCGCCATTTACAGGCGAACATTCTCCCAAGATTCAAATCAAAGGCGATGGAACTGCCGCCGGTATTAAGCAATCCGGAATTGAATTTCTTGCAGGAAAAGAATACACAGGCCGCATTGTTCTTGCCGGTGATGCCGGTGCAATTCCAATTACCGTTCAGATTACTTCTGAAAATAACGAAACAGTAAAGACCGAGATTACCGAAACCGGCAATGAATTCAAAACATATCCGCTCAGTTTTACTGTGCCTTTTGCAGGCAAAAACTGTACAGTTGAGATTTTCAGCACTGGAAAAGGGAGTTTTAAAATCGGTACTATATCGTTAATGCCTGCAGATAACGTCAAAGGCTGGCGGCCCGATGTAGTGGCGCTGTTAAAGGAACTCAACTCACCAATTTACCGCTGGCCGGGCGGAAACTTCGTGAGCGGTTATAACTGGCGCGATGGAATTGGTGAAATGGATAAACGTCCACCCCGTAAAAACCCTGCATGGAAAGGTGTTGAACACAACGATGTGGGTTTGCACGAATACATGCAGTTGATGGAAATTATCGATGCCGAACCTTTTGTGGCAGTAAATACTGGTTTGGGAACCGTACAGGAAGTAGCTGAACAAATTGAATATTGCAGGTCAGGAAAGGATTCTCCGCTGGGAAAACTGCGTGCTGAAAACGGAAGTCCGGCACCTTTTAACATTCGCTGGTGGGCTGTTGGTAACGAAATGTTCGGCAACTGGCAATTGGGGCACATGCCGTTAAAAGACTATGTTCAGAAACACAACGACATGGCAAAAGCCATCTGGGCGGTCGATTCAACTGCAAAACTGATTGGCGTTGGCGCGGTTGGCGAGTGGAGCGAAACCATGCTGACAGAATGTGCCGATTATATGAACTTAATCAGCGAACATATTTACGACAAGGAACTCGACAGTCTGCAGGCTCACATCCTTCAAATTAAAAAATCGATAAAAAGGGTTGCCGATGCACACCATAGATATCGTGAAAAAATTGCGGGTTTAAAAGAAAAAGACATCCGCATTGCAATGGATGAGTGGAATTACTGGTACGGCGACTATATTTATGGCGAACTGGGCGTTCGTTATCATCAGAAAGACGGTTTGGGAATTGCAATGGGTTTGCACGAATATTTCCGAAACAGCGATATTTATTATATGGCCAACTACGCACAAACAGTGAATGTAATTGGTGCCATAAAAACTACGCAAACCGCAGCAGCATTCGAAACTACGGGATTGGTTTTGAAACTCTACCGCAACCAGTTTGGCACCATTCCGGTTAAAATTGAAAGTACAAATCCAAACCTCGATATTTCAGCGGCACTCACCGAAGACCAGTCAGCACTTACCATTGCCGTGGTAAACATGGATTCCATTCCTCAATCCATTCAACTTGATTTGGGTGAGATGAAACCTTCAAAACAGGGTCAGCAGTGGGTAATTCAGAATTCAAATCCCGAAGCCTACAACACTCCTGGCGAACAACAACAGGTAGTTATCAAAGAGCAGACGCTGGATTTCAGCAAAAAGGTGATGAAAGTTCCCGGCTATTCTGTAAAAATGATAAAAGTGGGATTGGAGAAATAGAAAAAATAAAACCAAATGAAACCTATTCCCAATTCGGACAATCAATTATTTAGCGAACTATCTCATATAATTGAGCAGGGGAAAAATGAAGTTGCCCGTCAGGTAAACGGCACATTGACATTGGTTTATTGGCAGGTAGGAAAAAAAATAAACGAGCATATTCTTGAAAATCAACGGGGTGCTTATGGAAAACAAATTGTCGTTTCAGTGGCACGACTATTGGAAGATCAATATGGCCGGAGTTTTAATGAAAAGAATGTCCGCAGAATGATACAATTTGCTGAGGTTTTCCCTGATGTTGAAATTGTCGTTCCACTGGCACGACAATTAACATGGTCACATTTCATTATCCTTGTACCATTAAAAAATAGTGATGCCAGATTATTTTATGCTAAAAAGGCAATTGAAGGGCAGTTGGGGAAAAGAGATTTAAGAAAGTATATTGAGCAAAAAACATATAAGCGAACCGAAATTGCCAATCTGCAAATCGCAACCGAAATAAGCGATTTGCAACACACCTTCAAAGATCCATATTTTTTGGATTTTTTAGGATTGAAAGATGGCTATCTTGAAAACGATGTCGAAACCGCCATACTTAAGGAACTGGAAAACTTCATTTTAGAACTTGGTAACGGCTTTACCTTTGTAGAACGCCAGAAAAGAATGATAATCGATGATGAGGATTATTATCTTGATTTACTTTTTTTTCATCGCAAACTAAAAAGATTGGTTGCAATCGAACTTAAAATCGGGAAATTTAAAGCAAAATACAAAGGGCAAATGGAGCTTTATTTGAAATGGCTTGATAAATATGACAAACAGGAAGGTGAAAACGGTCCCCTGGGTTTAATCCTATGTGCAGGGAAAAGTGCAGAACAGATTGAACTTTTACAAATGCACAAAGATGGAATCATGGTTGCCGAGTATTGGACTGAACTTCCACCCAGAAAAGAACTGGAGCAAAAGCTTCATCAACTTTTAAATGAAGCAAGGGAACGAATTGCTCAAAGAAAAACGCTTCTTTAAATAAAAAACCAACTCAATGAAAAACAAAACGTTTCTGTTTTCTTCTATTTTTCTCGTACTGATGGCAACTACATGCAGTTGTGCAAAGGAGGAATCCGCCCGCGAAACCATCAAATTCACCAAAGAATGGAAATTTATTTTAGGTGATTCTGAAGATTTTAAAAATCCGCAGTTTGACGATTCCAACTGGCGTGTTTTAAATGTTCCACACGACTGGAGTATCGAAGGTCAATTCAGCAAGGATAATCCGGCATCGCCAGGCGGGGGTGCGCTTCCCGGCGGAATTGGCTGGTACCGCAAATCGTTTTCAATTCCCGAAACAGATAAGGACAAACTCATTTTTATAGATTTCGATGGCGTTTACCAGAAAAGCGAAGTGTGGATTAACGGTCATTATCTTGGAATGCGCCCGTATGGCTACATTTCTTTCAGGTACGATTTAACTCCGCACCTGAATTATGGCGGCGAAAATGTGCTCGCGGTAAAAGTGAACAATTCTGAACAACCCAATTCGAGATGGTATTCAGGTTCAGGTATTTACCGCAATGTCTGGCTGGTAAAAACCGGTAAAGTGTATGTCGAAAACTGGGGGACTTTTATCACAACACCTGAAGTTACCAACGAAAAAGCGCTGGTTGTTGTAAAAACAAAAATCAGGAATCAGTCTGGTGAAAAAGGAAACATGAATTTCAAAACAACAATTGTTAGTCCGTTGGCAAAAGAAGTTGTTCATGCCGAGACGAATGTTGAACCCTGGCAAACCGACAGCGGTGAATTTACCCACGAAATTAAAATAGAAAAACCTGCTTTGTGGAGTGTCGAAAATCCGCAAATGTACAAAGCTGTAACAGAAGTTTATTTCAATGGTAAACTTACCGATACTTATGAAACCCCTTTTGGAATCAGGTATTTTAACTTCAATGCAAAAGAGGGATTTTCGCTGAACGGGGAGAAACTGAAAATTCTTGGTGTTTGTCAGCATCACGATTTGGGTTGTCTCGGGAGTGCCATAAATACCCGCGCATTGGAACGGCAGCTCGAAATTCTGAAGGAAATGGGATGTAATTCCATCCGCACTTCACACAATCCTCCTGCTCCTGAACTGCTCGATTTATGCGATAAAATGGGTTTTATTGTTCAGAATGAAACTTTCGATATGTGGAGGAAAAAGAAAACACCGTACGACTATTCCCGTTATTTCCCGGAGTGGCACGAACGCGATTTGACCGACCACATCTTTCGCGATCGAAACCATCCTTCGGTAATGATGTGGAGCATTGGCAACGAAGTCCTGGAACAATGGCAACATATTGACACCGATACGATTAGCATTGAACAGGCCAACCTGATTCTGAATTTCGAGAAGAATGTTGATGCAAGCATTATCAATTCCGGCGAAATGTCGGTGAACTCGCTGATTACGCAAAAACTGGCCAATATTGTAAAAAGTCTTGATTCAACAAGGCCGGTAACTGCTGCCTGCAACGAGGTAAATCCGTGGAATAACCTGTTCAAATCGGGCTCTCTTGATTTGTACGGGTTCAATTATCACCACCAGAGTTTTGAAAAATTCCCTGAAAACCATCCGGGACAAAAGCTGATTATTTCAGAATCGACATCTGGATTGATGACCCGCGGATTTTACCAGATGCCATCCGACAGCATGTTTATATGGCCCGACCGTTATCCGCCAAGCGGCAAACCAATCGGGAATCCTGAACAGCAATGTTCGGCATACGACAACTGTCATGTACCGTGGGGTTCAACCCATGAAGAAAGCTGGAAAATGGTAAAAAAATACGACCATATTTCCGGAACATACATTTGGACCGGTTTCGATTATCTGGGCGAACCAACACCTTATTGGTGGCCGTCGCGCAGTTCGTATTTCGGAATCATCGACCTGGCAGGTTTCCCGAAAGATGTTTATTACATGTATCAAAGTGAGTGGAGCGATAAAGATGTTTTACACCTTTTCCCGCACTGGAATTGGCAACCCGGACAAGTTGTGGATTTGTGGGTTTATTATTCCAACGCCGATGAGGTTGAACTTTTTCTGAACGGAAAATCACTTGGAACAAAGTCAAAACAGGGCGACGAATTGCACGTCGTCTGGAAAGTTCCGTTTGAAGCTGGAACCGTAAAATCAGTTTCAAGAAAAGCAGGAAAGGTAATTCTTGAGAAAGAGATTAAAACTGCCGGTGCAGCATCGCAGTTAAAGGCAACTGCCGACCGCTCCTCAATTTCGGCTGATGGTGAAGACCTTTCGTTTATCACGGTAGAGGTTACCGACGAAAACGGAATCATGGTTCCCGATGCCATGAATCAGATTCAGTTTGAAATTTCGGATAACGCCAGAATTGTGGGTGTCGATAACGGAAATCCGGTAAGTCATGAATCGTTGAAAGGCTCAACTATTAAAGCTTTTAACGGGAAATGTCTGGTGGTTGTGCAGGCAGGTGAAAACAAGGGCGAAGTTGTTTTAACCGCAAAAACTGATGAATTAAAAGAAAGCAACGTGAAAATTAATCTGAAATAGAAATAACAAAACCACATAGAAATCATAGAAAACTGAGATGCCCTATGTGCCAGTGTGGTTCATTATAAATCAAAATCAAATATGAAAAAACTACAATTCTTCTTTCTTGCCGCGCTGGCGGTTTTGTTTGTCAGTTGCGCGGTCGAAACCAACGAAAAATTCTCGGTTTCTTCCCCCGACGGTGTTAACAAAATCGATTTCGTACTTGAAAAAGGTGTACCGAAGTACACGGTAAATCATGGCGAAAAGGCGGTTATCAATCCCTCAAAACTGGGTTTTGTTTTTAAAGACGGTGATAATTTCGATGCCGGATTTAAAGTGCTCGAATCAAAAACAACCACCATTGACGAAACCTGGGAACAGGTTTGGGGCGAAAAACGGATGATTCAGAACAATTGCAACGAACTGAGTGTGACCTTGCAGGAGAAAAAAGGGGCTCAGCGAAAACTCGAAATCCAGTTTCGTGCGTTCGACGACGGCATTGCTTTCCGTTACATTTATCCCGAACAGGGCAGTGGCGACAGCATTTTTATCATGGATGAGGTTTCGGAATTTAACCTCGCCGCCGATGGCAATGCATGGTGGATTCCGGCTTACCGCGACAACCGTTACGAATACCTGTACGAAAAAACCCGGATTTCGGAGATGGATACTGTACATACGCCGGTTACTTTCCAAAGCGACAACGGTTTGTACCTCTCACTGCATGAAGCCAATCTTGTTGATTTTGCCTCGATGACGATTCAGCAAATGGAAGGAAGTAGCCTGAAGTGTAATCTGGTTCCGTGGTCCGACGGTGTAAAAGTAAAAGCTAAAGCGCCGTTTAAATCACCGTGGCGAACCATTCAGATTGCTGAAAAACCGGGCGATTTAATCACTTCGTACCTCATTCTGAATTTGAACGAACCCAACACGATGAACGATGTTTCGTGGATTCAGCCACGCAAATACCTCGGAATCTGGTGGGGAATGCACATCAGCAAATACACTTTCTGGGAAAGCGAAAAACACGGCGCTTCCACCAAAAATGCCAAATGGCACATCGATTACTGTCAGAAACTCGGCATCGACAGACTTTTGATTGAGGGCTGGAACAAAGGCTGGACGCCGGCCTGGTACGAAAACGCCATGCACATGTTCAGTTTCACCAAAAGCACCGATGATTTCAATCTGGAAGAAGTGGTAAAATATGGCGACAGCAAAGGCGTGAAGCTGATTGGCTATCACGAAACCGGTTCTAATTTGATTAACTATCTTGCTCAAATTGATTCGGGAATGGCACTGTACCAGAAAATGGGTATTCATGATATTAAAATTGGCCAGGTCGGTTCGCGCCTCAATATGAAAGAGTGGCACCACGGTCAGTTTGGCGTGAATTATTACAGGTATGTTTTGAAGAAAGCTGCTGAATACCAGTTGGCTGTCAATTTCCATGAACCCATAAAAGACACCGGCGAACGCCGCACTTATCCGAATATGATGTCGCGCGAAGGCGCACGTGGAATGGAATACGATGCATGGAGCGATGGCAATCCACCCGACCACACGCTGAAACTTGTTTTCACCCGCATGCTTGCCGGTCCTATGGATTTTACACCCGGTATTTTCGATTTGAATGAAGAACAGGGTTTTAACAACCGTTCGGTTCACACCACGCTGGCAAAACAACTGGCTTATTATGTTACACTTTATTCGCCAATCCAGATGCTGGCGGACCTGCCCGATAATTATGACGGAAACCCGGCTTTTCAGTTCCTGAGAGATGTTCCCGTGGATTGGGACGACACAAAAGTGCTGAATGGTGAAATAGGTGAATACATAACCACCGTTCGCAAAGACCGCAAAAGCGACGACTGGTATCTTGGCAGCATGACCAACGAAAAATCCCGCGAGTTTACCGTGAACCTCGACTTTTTGGGTGAAGGAAATTACGAAGCACAGATTTATGCCGATGCTCCCGGTACAACCTGGCAAAAGGAACCCGAAAAAGTGGCTATCTCCACCCAGCAGGTTGACAATACTTCCACGCTGCCCATTACTTTGGGTGCCGGCGGCGGAATGGCCGTTCGGTTCAAAAAACTGTAAATGATTATTTCCGTTGGCTTCAGCCAACGGGTAACTTGAATTGGAAGACCGGGCTTTAGCCCAGATTTTAAATGTGGCTAAAGCCAGGTTGTTCTTAATATTTTGAATCCGTCCGATAAATCGAACGGTAATAACCAACTAAAACTAAACCAACATGAAAAACTTGAAACTGATTTCTGTTATTTTACTAACCATTATCTCTTTACAAATGAATGCACAGGGTTACAAAAATTTTAAAGTGGCCGTTTATTGCCGCGCTTACGAAGTGGAAAAAATGGCCGACCTCAAATGGCTGACAGGAGTTTGGGACACGCTTTCACGGCAGGTGCATGTCGATAAAATTTACCTCGAAACCCACCGCGATTTGCTGATTGTGACCGACGAAACCCTCGAAAAAGCCAAAAAGTTTTTTACCGAAAGAGGAGTAAAAGTGGGTGGAGGAATTACTTACACCATCGACGAAAGCAACAATTTTCAGACGTTTTGCTATACCAATCCTGACGACCGGAAAAAGGTGCAGGAAATTGCTGAGCATACAGCAAAACATTTCGATTTTTTTATCCTCGATGATTTCTTTTTCACCAGTTGCAAATGCGATTTGTGCATTGCCGCCAAAGGGGAAAAAAGCTGGACCGATTTCCGTCTGGAACTGATGAAAAATGCCGCATCCGATTTGGTCATCAATCCGGCAAAAAAGGTGAATCCGAAAGTACAGGTAATTATAAAATACCCCAACTGGTACGAGCATTTTCAGGGACTTGGATTTAATCTTGAAACCGGGCACAAACAGTTTGATGGCGTTTACACAGGAACCGAAACCCGCGACAGAAGCGGAAATCAGCACCTGCAGCAGTATCTCGGGTACGCCATTTTCAGGTATTTCGAAAACCTGAAACCCGGCAAAAACTATGGCGGCTGGGTGGATACCGGCGGCGGAAATCCACTTGACCGGTACGCCGAGCAATTGTGGCTGACACTTTTTGCCAAAGCGCCCGAAATTACGCTTTTCGACATCAGGCAAATGCAGTACCCGTTTCGCGAAAACGCCCGCGCCGCATGGCAGGGAACCGGCACCAGCTTCGATTTCGACGAAATGAAAAAGCCGCTGAAACAACCAGACGGCTCGATGTATACCCCGACAAGA
>DATITY010000117.1:0-7757 GCA_035467235.1 Draconibacterium sp.
TTGGGTTTTAAGGGTAAAATCTGGTTGTTATTCTGAAGCAAAACCATGCTTTCCTGTGCAATTTTCAGCGCCAGTTGCTGGTGTTTTTCGCTGTTCACCACCGAAATCGGAATTTGCCACGCGGGAGCTGCGTTCATTTCACCCAATTCGAAACGCGTCTTTAACAATCGTTTTACCGAAATGTCAATCAGGCTTTCATTAATCAGACCGGCTTTTACGGCTTCGGGCAAATTTCTGAATTCGCTGCCACATTCAACATCGGTCCCGTTTATCACCGCGCTTGCCGATGCATGTTTGCCATCGGGATGTGTGGCGTGTGCATTCTTGTTTGAAAAATCGTTGATGGCCCAGCAGTCGGACACCACCAAACCATCGTAACCCCATTCATCACGGAGAATTTGAGTTAGCAGCCGGTTACTGCCGCAGCACGGTTCGCCCTCGAAACGGTTGTAAGCACACATCACCTCTTTTACATTGGCAGTTTGCACGAGTTCTTTAAAAGCGGGCAGGTAAGTTTCCCACAAATCGCGCGGGTCGATGTTTTCAGCATTGAATGAGTGACGGTTCCACTCGGGACCAGAGTGAACAGCATAATGCTTGGCGCAGGCATGGAGTTTGTCGTATTCCGCATCATCGGGGCCCTGCAAACCTTTTACCACGGCAACACCCATGCGGCTTGTCAGGTATGGGTCTTCGCCGTAGGTTTCCTGTCCACGTCCCCAGCGCGGGTCGCGGAAAATATTGATGTTGGGTGTCCAGAAAGTGAGTCCCTGGTAGCGTTTGAGCCCGCCCTGTTTGCTGTATTCGAACGATTTGGCGCGCGCCTCATCGGAAACCGCTGTGAAAACTTCGTGCAACAAAGCATCGTCAAACGAAGCAGCCATGCCAATTGCCTGCGGAAAAACCGTGGCCAGTCCCGAGCGACCCACCCCGTGTAAAGCTTCGTTCCACCATTCGTAGGCTTTGATTCCAAGGCGCTCGATGGCGGGAGAATTGTTCTGCATCAGCAACGCTTTCTCTTCGAGTGTGAGGCGTTTCAGCAAATCATCAGCCCTTTCGTCGGGCGATAATTTCTCGTTTTGATATGGGAATGACTGACCAACCGAAATCAGTGCAAAGCACAACAGGAAGAGGGAAATTGAAAATCCACGGTACAGGAGGGAAAAATATTTTGTTGAAAAGCTGTTCATCTGTCTGAATTAAATTGATTTCTATTTAAAAAGCAGTTGTGCAAAATTGTACAGGTTATTTCTCCAGACCGGCCAGGTGTGACCGCCCGGGTATTCGCTGTATTTGTAATTGATTTTCATTTCATCGAATTTCGCCATCATTGTCTGGCAGTTTTGCCACGCAATGTCTTCCTTGCCGCCCATGGCAATCCAGAATTGTTTCAGGTTTGCATTGATTTTATCTGCATTTGCTTTCATGAAATCGTACTGCGGATTGGCAAGTGCCGGTTGGTTGGCCCACCAGCCCGAACTGAAAACGCCGAGGTAAGCAAACATTTTTGTATTTTTCACTCCCGCATGAAGTGTTTGCAGTCCGCCCATCGATAAACCGGCCAAAGCGCGGGAGTTGGCATCGCTTTTAACCCTGAAATTTTTCTCCACAAACGGAATAACCGCCTGTTTTAGTTCCTTTTCAAAAAGTTTCAGCGATTCTTCACCAAAACCACCGGCAGGCATGTTTCCATCTACCATTACCACAATCATTGGAACCGCTTTTTTCTGCGCAATGAGGTTATCAAGAATGATGTCGGTTTTGCCTTGTGTGGCCCAGCCGCGCTGGTCTTCGCCACCACCATGCAGAATGTATAGCACCGGATATTTTTCAGTTGTGTTTTCGTCGTAACCGGGGGGCGTGTACATGTAGAAAGTCCTCCATGCATTCAAAACATCCGAATAATATCGTTTGATGCGCGTGTCGCCGTGCAGAACATTTTTGATGGTGTAGTAATCATCGCCTTTGAAAGGCACCTCGAAACCGCTGGCCATGCGGCCCATTCCGTAAAAAGTTTCGCTTGCCGGGTCGCAAACGGCAACACCATCGATTATGAGTGAGTAGTAATGAAAACCTTCGCTGAGCGAATCGGTAGTGGCTTCCCAAACGCCTTCGTCATTTTTTACCATGTCGTATTTTTTGCCCAAATCGAGCTGAATTTTCTGTGCTTCGGGAGCTTTTATCCTGAAAATCGCTTTTCCATCGGGCAACATTTGCGGGTATTTTGCCGAACGTACATTTGTTTCGGCATGCGTCCCGGTCATGCTGATTTTGTCAAAAGCCGACTGGTCAACAGGTTTAAAAAGCAATTGTGAAAACATGTAAAGCCCGTTTTTCCAGACTTTGAAATCGTGGTAGCCGTGTTCGATGTAATAAATATGCGGAACGTTGTTGGTTTTTAAATAGTCGTGGGTGCGTTTGCTGAAGGTAATCAGCCCGTCTTTATCGCCGCACGAAAGCCAGAGCAGTTTGAGTTGTTCCTTTGCTTTTGCCGGGTCGGGAATCAGTTGTTCCGGACTTTTTGTGTTGGGAGCCGATGAAAATCCGCCCACCCACGCAAATTTACCGAGGTTGCCCAAACCAAAATTGAGGGACTGTCCTCCACCCATCGACAAACCGGCAATAGCGCGGTTTTCGCGATTGGCAATTACCGGGAAATTTTTTTCGACGAACGGAATCAGGTCGTTGAGCAAATCTTTTTCGAATGTGGCAAAAGCTTCCACTTTTTCGCGGTCGAAGATATTGCCGGTAGCGCGGTCGTCTTTCATGGCGCGGCCGTTGGGCATCACAATAATCATTGGTTCCACCTTCTTTTCGGCATAAAGGTTATCGAGAATCACTTCTGGATGACCTCCGTTGAGCCACTCCATTTTGTCGCCGCCAATACCATGCAGCAGGTAAAGCACAGGATATTTTTTGTCGGCAGAATAGCCGGGAGGGGTGTAAATCAGAGCTTTTCGGGTTGTTCCAACGGTTGTGGAGTTGTAACTGATTGTATCGATTTTTCCTTGCGGAATGTCGGTGCGGACAACATCGAAACCTAAAAGAGCGGGTTGTATATTATTTTGTGCGAAAGAAAAGGCACCAACTAATAAAAAAATACATAAAAAGAATGATTTCGTTTTCATAACTAATGGTTTTGATTTCTTTTCAGATTATTTGAAAGCTCGTATTTCTATAAATTTACTAATCCTTTTTTTGTACCAATCCAGGCTTTTCCATCTTTATCAAATGCAATAGATGAAACATAAAGGTCGGGCAATCCATTAGTTATCAGCACCCAACCTGAACCATTAAACTTAGCAATCCCTTTTCGTGTGCCAACCCAAATATCTCCATTGGGAGCCTGATTTATGGCAAGAACATAATTATCGGGGAGTTCATCGTAATAATAGGTAAAGCTTGCCATATCCTTCGGGTCGTGACCTGTATGAACCTGGATTCCGTCCATGCCTCCCATCCATTGTTTTCCTGCTTTATCAATAAAAACAACAAACATTGTATCGGTAATACTTGTGCCGTTATACGGCGGATCCCATTGTGTTGCTCCCGAAAAAGCATCTACGGAAGCATTGTAATCAAAAGCCCTGTATAGTTTGGCTCCACTTGTGGCAAAAAAGTAATCACCATCCCAACTACTGATTGAGTTTATGGCATAACTTTCAATTTCCGTTGCAAAAAGTTTATTTTGAATATTAACTCTGAATTTCTCCTTTTTCCAGGTTTCTCCGTAGTTTAAACTTAATCCCTTTTCGCTCCCAAACCATAGCTTTGTATTATTATCCATGTACATTGTCAGTACTTTCGGATTGCTAAGATTTTGATTTGGAATGGCAGTTTCTGACCAATTTTCGCTTTCGATTTTTGCTTCCAAAAGACCGGTTTCTGTACCTATCCAAAGACTGTTTTGCGATTCATTATAAAACAAGGAGTATATTTTTCCGGGTGCAGAAAGTTCCACCAACTCATATCCACCGGTTATACTTTTATAAAGGCCATCGTTTGTGCCAATCCATTTCGTATTGTTTTTATCAACCGCAATGCAATTAACCGCCGCAGAAATTTCATTGATAGCCTCATCTTCAGGGGTTTCTTCAATTTTCTTGTCGGAGCATGACCAAAACAAAGTGATAAGTACAAAGGGTAAAATTTTTATGTAGTTCATATTTAAGTTTATTACTGGACAATTAATTTTATTGTTCGCATATTTTTATTTACTCCCGAGTTTGTTTCCAAACGACAAACGTAAAGCCCTTTTACCAGCTGGCTGGTGTTGATAGGCAGCGCATTAATTCCTGAATTTTTATCCTCATCTTTTATGAGTTGAATATGTTTTCCGTCAGCAGAAATCAGAGCTACGGATACCCTGGAATTTGTTTTCAACGTATAGGACAAGGTCGTATTCCCAATGCAAGGATTTGGAAATAGATTTAAATTAATATCGTTTTGTGCTAAATCCTTTATTCCTGTAACCTGTCCTTTCAGAATTTGAATCAATTCGATTCCCTGCCCGGTACCCAGATTTCTTGAATATTGTTTATCTGTTGGGTTATTCCAATGTTCATGTACTCCCAACGATGAAATTTCAGTGCCATCCCCTTCAGGGTCATAAACCAAATCTTTTGGCCAATTGGTTTTGTCGGCTGCCTGGTGTAAATGGTCGTCAACCGCCGGGAAAAATGGCCTGTCGTTAAAAAGTCTGTTTTTATCAGCTTCTGCTCTTAAAAAATCCAGACATACCGATTCTATGGCCACTCCATCCTGAGAAATAAATATTGAACTTGGAAAATCGGTTTTAAACGGTTCCATTCCCCATTTTACAGGCATATCAGTAGCTTCAACTCCTCCCCAAAGTCCATCGACCAAAAACAAAACAGTATTTCCTCCAATATTTTCATGACCCATTAAATCTACCAAAACCCGGTACATTCCATACTCGCCGCGCAAACCCGAGGTCATCACATCATTGTCAACAGTACAAATTAAACCGGCATGCAAATAGAATGAACCATAGCCATACCCTCCCGGATGATTTCCATGTGAACCAAAATGAAGTTTGGCATTCAGAGAAACACCATTTCGAGCATGAGCTTTAAGTGCTGCAGCATTAATCATATAATCCGCATCATACATTTCCTGCATTAAATTGTCGCTGTATGCATCAGGCATTAAATCCCCGTTATCAGAATAATAAATTACATTGTCTGTCCAGCCTTTCGATTTGGTACGACCCAATGATGTGTATCCATCTTTATCAAGAATTTTTACGTTTGGATAAGCATTATGTATCATATCGTACATGCTTTTATACACATGCGTCATTGGTTCGCCAATTAAAATATTTTCCTGTGGTATCTGGCAGTCATCCACCAATTCTCTTACAATTGCCAAAACGGTTGATGGAGTAGTACCTGCCATCGCTGCATTTTTTAATCCGGTCATTTGAGAGGTAGTTCCTGTTTCCGCAAGGTTTGACATATTTATTGCCCAACCGGCCTGGCCATTGTTTACTTTAATGAAAATGGTTTGCCCTTCAGAATAACCAGAGGCTGTTCCGGTTTTTCGTTCATTAAAGTTTTTAAAAATAGCATCCCAGGCATCTTTTACATTGTCTTTTCCGGCCAGCTTTTTTATGGAATAATCCATCATTTCGTTTATCACTGCGTTGTTGTTGTTTTTTGCCATAAAAAAGGCATCGGTAATCGTGTTTTTACAATTTTCATTGGTAGCATCGGGATTCCACGACCAAACAACACGTCCCGGCAGAACTCCAATACCTGTTCCCATTGGAGAATTTGGTGCATCGGGCAATACACCGCGCGTAAAACCAAAGGTTTTTGAATACGCATTTTGGGCGCTGTTCCAGTTAAATACTGCCAGCAGAAGCAAACTGACAAACAACGAAAAAGCAGCGGTTAAATATTTAGCCTGATTAAATTTTGATACTGCTTTTCGAAAAAACAAGGTCATGCCGCCAAGTGAAAGCAGGTAGAGTACAAACCCTGACATAACAGGGGCTGCTGCCCTCATACATGGATATCCTGCCCGTTGTGGTTTTGGAATTACCCGAACCAAAAACCAAAGGGTTGAAGAAATTCCCATGATTATAAAAACAAATCTGGAGGAAATATTTAACGATAAGACCTTTTGTTTCAGTCGCTTAAAAAAGTTAAAAGATAAATTATTCATAGGTATTGATATATTAAATGCTACAGTTGATGCCTTTATTGATTAATATTATTTTGTGGTGTTATAATCCGGTATTTCCCGCTTAAATGCATGAGGCTGAACAGGTAAAGCAACCCGTCGTAATACGGGTCGAAATAACCGTCTTCGTAAGGTTCGAGTTTTGCATTCCAGAGTGCATGGACAAAATCGAGGCTCTTTTTATCGTTTCCGATAAGAGAAGTAGTTGCCGCAGTTGATTTTAAACCCAGCGAATGCCTGAGTTTTTTG
The DNA here is from genome assembly GCA_035467235.1 of Draconibacterium sp. Taxonomy (GTDB): domain Bacteria; phylum Bacteroidota; class Bacteroidia; order Bacteroidales; family Prolixibacteraceae; genus Draconibacterium. The sequence continues at coordinate 6,457 of DATITY010000117.1, forward strand.
AAACCGCCGGCCCCCAGAATAAATTCGGGAGTAGTTCCATCCGGGTTGAACTGGTCCTCGAAAGTGTTGATTCCCTTCGAACGCAAAAATCCCTGAAGACGTGCAGCATAATCTTCCTGCCAATTTTTATCTTTTCCATACCAAACGTAATCCTGAACAATATTCATCGGTACCCTCCACGAGTCGTAACGAAAAGCGGCCGGCATCCAGGGCGTTGAATGTGCTGCGCCGCTGAATTCAGAGTAATCGTAGTTCAGCCCTGTAACCGGATGGCAGGCTCGGTGCAGAAAAACGCGCGAAGTGTCGGCGCAATCGCGGTAAAACTGTTCATGACCATCGTTGGCATATTCGGCCCAGATTTCATAAAAAGCAGGCAGATGATACGACGGGTCGGTCCAGTTATAGTTTCTTCCTTCGGGAACAAAAGTGATTTGTTTGTGCTCCACGTTGATGAGGTTGTAAATGTTACCGTTTCCGTCTTTTTTCCACATCTCATCCAAGATTCTGCGGGCTTCGGCATAATAATCAATTCCGGTATCGTTGCCCCAGCGGTTGGCGGCAAATAACAAACCTGTTATGTAGTAGAGTTCGCCATCGGAAGCTGAACCGGGCGAATTTTGTTTCATTGTTTCAGGATTGAAACTCCATGCAAAATAGGCTTCACGCGGGCCTGACTGGTGTTGCAGATACTTTTTCGAAAAGCGCCAGATGCGGTCGAAAACCTCTTTTTTATCGAGCTGAACAGCCACCATCATACCGTACGACATACCTTCGGTGCGGGCGTCTTTGTTTTTTATATCCGAAACATAACCCATCGAGTCGCCCACTTCGAAATAAATTCGGTTGGGCCCTTCGAATAAATCGGAATAAGCTTTTTCAACTTTTTTATCGATTTCAGCCTGACTGTAACCGGCTTCGAGAAAGAGGTTCCGGTAAGCGCCGGTATGGTAAATCTTCTTTTTCCGGTTCATTTCCCTGACGAAAAAGCCGGTCATCATTTTCAGATTTTCCTCAACCTGAACTCCCGGACCATGTCCGCCGCCGGGAACTGAAACAAACTGACACGGAACTTTTGCGTTCTTCAGCGCTTCGTAAAAAATAACACTCTGGCAGTGCGGAACCACCCTGTCTTTATCGCCATGGAAAATCAGAAACGGAGGGTCATTCACATCGATATAAGTTGCAGGACTGGCCAATAAAGTTTTGTCTTTGTTTTCCTGAATAGGCCCGCCAATGTACAGTGATGCCGGGGATTTTACATCGTTATGAATAAAATCGGTTCCGCCGCATGAATCCATTAC
>DATITY010000118.1:0-8527 GCA_035467235.1 Draconibacterium sp.
AGCAATGAAAAAATAAACAGTACAATTCCTGTTTGAACCAGCGAAATCATCAATCCCTGAATTACGTGTTTCTTTTTGTAATGACCTATTTCGTGCGCCAAAACTGCCACCAGTTCATCGGTTTCCATGTCGTTGATTAAAGTATCGTACAACACAATCCGCTTTTTGGCTCCGATACCGGTAAAATAAGCGTTGGCTTTTGTGGAGCGTTTTGAGCCATCGATTACAAAAATATTGTCCAGTTTAAATCCTACTTTATCCGAAAATTTCTGAATGGCATCGCGCAGTTCACCCGCTTCCAGCGGCGTTTGTTTGTTGAAAAGCGGAACAATAAGGTTAGAATAAAATAGCAACATGAAAACCGAAAATGCAGAAACCAGAATCCATGCGTAAATCCAGAACATATTCTGGGTTTTCTGGTAAATCAGAATAATTATTGCAAGCAAACCACCTCCAATAATTGCTCCAAGCAACCAACCTTTTATTGTGTCGATTACAAAGGTTTTGGGTGAAGTTTTATTAAATCCGTATTTTTCTTCGATAACAAACGTATCGTAAACCGAAAATGGAATACTTAAAACACTGGAAACGAACATTATCAGCCCAAAGAAAAACAGCGCTGCAACTATTGCATTTGCAGTAATTCCCCAGGCCAGACTATCGACAAAAGCAAAACCAAAAAATAAAAACATGGCCAGTGTCAGCGCAAAACTGAAACTGCTTGTAAGTAATCCGAAACGTTGGTTTTCGCGTTGATAAGCCCGTTGTTTCCTGTATTTTTCCTCCTCGTAAATACCTTTCAGTTCGTCGGGCAAAACATCACTCATCGTGGTGGTGTTCAGGTAATCGAGGTATTTTTCGAAAATGAAATCGACAACGATAATTCCAATAATAATCCAGAAAAGTATTTCGTGCATATCTGTTTTTTAATTGAGGGAACAAATATAGATAAAGATAGTTTCGGGTTCAAAGTTCAAAGTTTAAAGTTTTGGGGGTTGTGAGAAACACGGCGTTGTATCTTAATATGTTTCCTGATTATCGATTTAGGTTTGTAGCACACTGATAACGTTGATTTAACTGATTATAGCTGTTGTTCAGTGAAAATCAGTTAAATCTGTGTTATCAGTGTTCCTGTTCTATGTTATCAAAAAACTCTTCCAAAATCTGTTTGTGGTCAAACGCCAATTCTGGTAAATCTGAAATTGGAAACCATTCAGCACGGGCTGCATCATCACCTCCTTTAACTAATTGCTTTTTATTTAGTTCGGTATAGTAAATTACTGAAATTGTGCGGTGGCGCGGGTCGCGGTCGATGGCATCGTACGTTTTGAACTGGGTCATTCTTTCCACTTTCAAACCGGTTTCTTCCATCAGTTCACGTTTGCAGGCGGCTTCCAGAATTTCGTCCATTTCGATAAAACCACCCGGCAACGCCCATTTGTTTTTAAATGGTTCACGGGCCCGTTCAATAAGCAAGACTGAGAATGAATTTTTTTCTTTGACAAAAACAATCGCATCGACAGTCAGGGCAGCGCGTGGATAGTTGTATGTAAACATATTATGAATTGTGTTTTTTGATTATCAGTTATATCGTCAATAAAATACTTTTCGGTTGCCGGATTTCGAATGCTTTGCTTTTAGCCTTTACCTGGCGTCTTTAAACTTTGAATTCCAAATTCTGAACTGATTCAATTTTTCCTTCCGGTTTTCCAGTATTTAATCACCAAAAGAATAGCGATGATAAAAATCAGGAAATAAATCAGCATTTTAATTCGTTCCATTTGTCTTGATAATTTTTTTCATTACCCGCATTTTGTGCGTGTAGCGTTTTGTGTCGATATTGAAAATACCAAACTGATCAACATTGTCGATGCGAACTTTACCTGAAGCATGAATTATTTTATTCCGCTTCCAAATAATGCCCACATGAACAATTTTTCCCTCCTCATTGTCGAAAAAAGCCAAATCACCAGGTTCGGCTTCATCGACAAAACTCATTGCGATTCCTACTTTAACCTGCTCGCTGGCATCGCGTGGAAGCTTAATCCCAATCATCTTGTAAATAATCTGCGTAAATCCGCTGCAATCGATGCCAAACGGTGTTCGTCCACCCCATAAATAAGGTGCATTAAAGTATTTTAATGACTGTTTAATTGCAACTTCGCGCGGATTTTCAATTTGCCCATAACAAACTTCCCCCGACGACGGATAAGTTTCCTTTCCAACTGTAAACCTTTTCAGATAAGGCCTCCAGCCTGGCAACGTGCTACCGGCAACCAACATTAAATTTTGCTCAGCATTAACCGGGACTATCGTAATTACATCGGTTGTTACAGCGATAGCATTTTTTTCAATTTTATTTACTGTACGTTCATGAATTGGAGTTATCATTTTTGAATCAACCCAACCTTCGTAACCATCGTAATCGAGTTTTACATTAGTCCACCCCACCATTTGTTCCCGCATTTCAAAATGCTCACCAAACAAAATCTGAGTTACCATTTCACTTCTTTCCGATGGATCTTTTCTGACAGGAATAATACTGAGGTTTGAAATGCCGTAGTTCATTCAAATAATTTCTTAATTTTATTTTTTAAACAGAAATGCTTTTTTTTACTGAGTTTACACAAAACTATGAAAAAAATAATGCCGGAAGTGCGCTAATAAAGGCTATTTTTTGTTTTATACTTTAAAACAGGTATGTGACGGATTTTGGTACAATTTATAATTGTTTAAATAAAAAAGGTTTATGAATGAATTCCAAAAAGAAATAAATAATTATGCACTGATTTTATACTGGATTTTGATTTTTGGTGTATCTACAGTTTTGTTGTTTTTAATACTCCCGGGAGAACCAAAATTTAAATATGAATACCAAAAAGGATTTCCCTGGCAACACGAAAATCTGATAGCTCCTTTTGATTTTGCCATCTTAAAATCGGATGCTGAAATTGAAAGCGAAAAAGCAGAACAAATCAAATCGGTTATTCCTTATTTTCAATTCGATACCACCCTGCTGTCCAAAAATATCTCGGAACTTGCCAACGATATTGACCTTTATGGCCACCCCGCAAGTCCGGAGAAAGCGAAAATCTTCAGCATCCTCAAAAAAAATCTGACTGAGATTTATCGGACAGGAATTCTGCAACGATCGGTAGATTCGTATGAAGAATTGCTCGGCAAAACTGAAATAAAAAAACGAATCGGGCCAGTTGTTACCTCAATACCAGCTTCGCAATTATATTCAGAAAAAACGGCTTATAACAAGATTGCAGAAATTCTTCAGGAACAGATAAGATCAAATTCGACAGAAAAAAGCTGGCTTGTGGAAATTTCGCCTGAAAAATATATTACTGCAAATCTTGAATTTGATAAAATTACAACCGATAAAGAAATAGCAGAAAGAACTGCCAACATTTCGCTGACAAGGGGAATGGTGCAGGTTAATGAACGAATTATTCTGAAAGGCGAAATTGTTGATCAGCAAAAATTCCAGATACTCGAATCACTTAAAGCAAGTTTTAAAAAAGAAAGTGACAAAGGACTAAAATCTTATATGAGTTCGCTGGGCAAAATCTTTTTCATTCTGGCAATGCTTGGACTTGTGTTCGCATTTATTTTTATTTACCGGCACGATATTTTAACACAACACCGAAAACTTGCATTTTTAATGTTGTTTATGGTTGGTATGATTTCGGTTTCGTATTTTATCAACAGTTTTCCGAGTCTCCATATTTATTTGGTTCCACTGGCAATTTTCCCCATTATCATCCGCACCTTTTTTGATTCGAGAACAGCAATTTTTATGCTTTTCGTAATCACTTTGATTATTGGCTTTTATGCACCCAACAATTACGAGTATATACTTGTGCAATTTTCCGCCGGAGTTGTTGCAGTTTTTAGCCTGAATAAAATGCACCGAAGGGTACATCTTGTAAAAGCAATGTTTTTGGTAATGTTTACGTACTGGTTTGTTTATTCGGCGCTAAATCTCATTTTCGAAGGTTCAATACTCCATTTTAATTACAATATGATGAAATGGTTTGCAATGAGCAGTGTGTTTATCCTGCTGGTTTACCCAATGGTTTATATTTTTGAAAAATTATTTGGATTTATTTCTGATGTAACATTAATTGAAATTTCTGACAGTAACCAACCCCTGCTCCGAAAACTGGCGGAGGAGGCGCCTGGCACTTTTCAGCACTCGTTACAAATTGCCAACCTTGCAGAAGAGGTGATTCTGAAAATTGGAGGCAACCCGTTTTTAGTGCGTGCCGGTGCTTTGTACCACGATATTGGTAAAATTACACGTCCCAACTTTTTTATCGAAAACCAGGCGATTGGAATGAATCCACACGATGATTTAAGCTATATAAAAAGTGCAGAATTGGTGATTGACCATGTAAAGAATGGCGTAATAATGGCACACAAATATAAACTTCCCGAACCAATTATTGAATTTATCGCCACACACCATGGAACCACAAAAGCAAATTATTTTTTCATAAAACACCGCCAGGATAATCCGGATAAACTAACCAATGACGTACCTTTTATCTACCCGGGTCCACTGCCAAAATCGAAAGAAGCCACAGTGGTAATGTTGATTGACGGAATTGAAGCTGCATCAAGAAGCTTGAAAGAGAAAACATTCGACAACCTGAAAGAATTAATTAACAGGATGATAGACGATAAAATCAAATTAAATCAACTCGACAATTCGACTTTGACTTTTAGCGACATTAACATTATTAAAGAAACTTTGTTAAATAAGTTAATAAACATTTATCATGTCAGAATTGAATATCCAAAAGAATAAAATGATTAAAAAGAAACTATTTTTGCATCGTTATAATTAAAAGAAGCCATGCGTAGCTCAGAAAGTAAAATAAATTTATTATATAAATTTTTCTTCATACTAATATTATTGTCAGGATTAATCAGCTGCGTTGATGTTCCTGAACCTGAAGAAAAACAAAAAGCTACTGCTTTAACTATTAATGTTAACGAATTTATTGAAGCAGTGATGAACGACATATATTTATGGTACGATAAAGTTCCTGATATTGACATTCAGTACGAATTTGATTCCAAAGCTTATTTCGAAAAATTATTGTATTCAGAGGATAAATGGTCTTTTATTACCGATGATGTCGAAAAGCTGGAAGACAGTTTCCAAGGTAAGGAAACATCATACGGATGGTCGCTCGCTTTTGGCAGGTTTACGAACACCCAAACTATTTTTGCTCTGGTTGAATTTGTTTATCCAAATACTCCTGCTGAAAAAGCAGGTGTAAAACGCGGCGATATGATTTATGAAATTAGCGGGGCAGATATTACGGATAACAACTATCTCGATTTACTGTACAGTGCTAATCTATCATTTACTTTTGGAAAATATACTGATTCCGGAATTACGAGTCAAAAAACAGCCAGTATGACTGCGCTCGAACTAAACCTCGATCCGGTACAGTTTACTACCATTATTGAGCACGAAGGACATAAGATTGGATACCTTTTTTATGCCCAGTTTATTGGAAACTATAACACCAGTTTAGATGCAGCATTTCATTATTTTCTGGATAATCAGATTACTGATTTGGTTCTTGATTTACGATACAATCCCGGTGGAACAACTACTGCTGCGCAACACCTTTGCAGTTCGCTTGCCCCGGTTGATGTTGTAAACTCAGAGAAAACACTGGTTAAATTCCAGTGGAATGATAAATGGCAGAAAGAGTTGGTGGAAAGCAATGAACAGGATGAATTGGAAATTGGATTTATTAAATCGGTTCCCATAAAAATGGGATTAACAAAATTGTATATCATAACAGGGGCAGGAACGGCTTCAGCATCCGAATTGACCATTACCGGATTAAAACCATATATGGGTGTGACTACCGTGGGTGAAACCACTTATGGAAAATATACAGCTTCCATTACAATTAAACCCGAACAACTCAGAGGTTTATACAATACTGCAAGTGAGTACAATGAGGTTAAAAACTGGGCTGTTCAACCCATTATTTTGAAATATGCCAACTCGTTGGGTGTTACTGATTTTAAAGATGGATTTGTTGCTGATATACCTGTTGAAGATGATCTGTTCTCAGCAATTCCTTTGGGAGATAAAAAGGAGGCGATGTTGAAGAAGACAATTGAAGATATCACCGGAGTTGAAGTTATTGCAATGAAAAGCGCTAAAATAAGCAAAGATTTTATCATTTTCGATCGTGGTTTTTCAAAATTCGATGCCAACAAACGCGAATTAATTATCGACAGTCCGGAAAAAGATTTTCTGAAATAAAAGCTATTCAGTAATTAAATCATCCTGAAATGCTTTTGTTAAAAATTCAAGTGAACGCGCAGCCTCATCAATTTTCCCACATTCGACTGAAAGGAAGATCTCGCGATCGATTGGTTCCATTATTTTCCTGACACGCTGCCAGTCAACTGCTCCCTCGCCGCACGCACAACCAACCGGAGTTCCGGTAACTTTTCCCCTTTCCTTGTCGCTGTGTTCAAAACTGATGTCTTTGGCATGAATGTGATACACGTAATCCCTCACTTTTGTCAATCCTTCATAAGGATCTTCGATTCCCGCAAGATAGCTGTTCCCAGTGTCCCAGTTTACTTTTATCCATGGTGAGTCAACCAGTTTCACAATTCGCATCAGTCCATCCGCAGTTTTTGTATAAATTCCATGTGGCTCAATACACAGGTATTTTTTGTGACGGGCCATTACGCGAGCCATTTTTGAAAGTGTATATTTCATGGTTGTGTGAGCCAGTTCATCGTCCATCCAGTCGGGTTTGATCATTTCGTCGCTGTTCAGGAACGAACATCCCACAAATGAGGCGAGCACCGTTGCCCTGGTAAGCCGCGCAACTGCAGCTTCGGGTTTCATCAGCGGCGAATGTGCCGAAAGACTTGATACTTTTATGCCGTATTTGTCGCATATTTCCTTCATCAAAAGCGGGTCTTCCTCCATCGAAAACGAATGAAAATAATTCACTTCACTAAGCAGTTCATAACCTGTATGAACCATCGGCTCGATATATTTGTACCCCATTTCTGAAGCGATTTTCACTCCTTCTTCAAAGGATTTGTCGGCACTGCGACAAAACTCCATATTCAGCGATATTCTGTACTTTGCCATTATTTCAAGATTTATACTATGTAAGGTTCCCTGTGCTGACGGATAAACCAACTGTTTGCTTCTGCATCTCCAATTACTTCACCTGCAGCCGGATCCCATGTAATTTTTCGCCCGGTACGAATGGCGATGTTACTCATGTGGCTCACCGTATCGGAAAGAATTGCCTCGCTTAACGGACAGGCTTCGGGTACATTTCCCTTGAAAACATCGACAAAAAGTTGTCCCATCGTATTATTTTCGCCCCTGAGTGTACCGTTGTCGTTTCTCGGAAATTTACTGTCATTCAGTTTTGCATTGATTTCATCGATATCAGACTGAGCCGAGTTTCTTCCCAATGAAATCCATCCTTTCGAACCATAAAAAGTGGTACCATTCCCATCTTTAAATGGCAGATAATTCAGCATTCCCGAACTGTTTGCACCGTCAGTGTCCATAAAGTGCAGTTTGATGCCTGATTCGTATTCAATATTTACATCCCATGCCCTGATGTTATTGTACATTCCGCCGGGTTGCCAGAATCCACCGGTTCCCTCGCAGGTATATTTTCCGTTTAATTTATCCTTTAAACCCCAAATCATCACATCAAGCGGATGGGCGCCCCAGCCACCAAGAAAACCAATACTGTAATCCCACTGGAACCATGAACTGTTGTTGGTAACACGGTCGGGACAATAAGGATTCAGTGGTGCAGGCCCACTCCAACGATCGTAATCAAAGGTTTCGGGAACCGGAACTTCGATGCAAACCGGCGATTCAACCGGATTATATCCTGGCGCCCAGACCTCAATTCTTTCAATTTCGCCAATCTGCCCTTCCTTAATCATTTGAATGCCCAGCTTCATGTGCTCCAGCGTTCTTTGCTGTGTTCCGTAATGAAATTTCACATTGTTTGCAGCAAGTTCTTTTTCAAGCATTTTATAATCGGGATAACTTAACCCGAGTGGTTTTGCGAGCATGATGTGTTTTCCGGCACGTGCAGCCTTGATTGCCAAAGGAACATGCCAGTGATCGGGTGTTGTAATATGTACCGCATCAATATCCGGTCGTGCAAGGATATCTTCAAATTTAAGATATGCTTTGCATTCAGGCGCTTTAATCCGCTGTTCCTTATAATAAGCATTGATATGACTGGCAACATTTTCACGTCTGTCGGTAAACGGATCGCAGGAAGCCGCCTGAAAACAACTATCCAGCGGTAAAAAGTAGTTCAGCAATTCATCCTGTCCACGCGAGCCAACTCCAATATGAGCAATTAAAACCCTGTCGCTGGCAACTTTGGCACACGATGACAAAATGGTTGGAACCGCAATTGTTCCGGCTACACCAACTGAAGTGGTCCGGATAAATTTTCTTCTGGATAAATTTTCG
>DATITY010000119.1:0-4099 GCA_035467235.1 Draconibacterium sp.
CCACCGAGAGACTTAAAAAAGATGATTCCGGAAATTATGCATAAGTTGGAGGTAAAGAATAAATATTATAAAGAGAAAAATCTTCCAACCGTTGATATAACAAATGAACTGGTTTTCCAAAATGCAACGCAACAAATTGCCTGGGAAAAGGAAAGCACAAAACAGGCTTATGGCAGATGGACAAATGCCAAAGTGAATGAAATGCTTGATTTGTATGGGTTACCGCGTGGTTCATCGTTAAGCGTACTGTGTGTTGAGGTTTATGGCCACATCACAAATGCGTTTGATCATATTGATAATTTCAGGGAAAACACTGAAAAACTGATTGAAAAAACAGAACTTGTATTTAATCAGCAGGTTGCCAATCAACTCGAACACAATATTCGTGATGTTCAAAATCCACCACCCAAAAACCCAATCGACCCGTTAAACAGTCAGTTGGGTATGTTTCGTATTTTGCGCACGTCGCCGCTGGTTGAAGTGCCGTTTATTTGCAAAACATAATTAAAAGAAATTCGTCCCGACCAAAATCGGGACGAATTTCATGTTTCTGTACAGTAATATTGGGATTAAGGTATGATTAAACAAAAAGCCACTGGTATTCAGTAGCTTTTGTAGTCTCACCGGGAATCGAACCCGAATCTACGGTTTAGGAAACCGCTATTCTATCCATTGAACTATGAGACCAAATTGTCCGTCTGTTGACAAAATCCTTTTTCAGGTCTGCAAAAATAGCCAAATCTTTTTTTATGACAAGTCAATCGAATAATATTGTGTAATTTATTGAATTTTAAATCACAACGATTTTGTATTTTTATTTCCTTATAAATCTAAAACTGACTAAAAAATGGAAAAGAACAACATCAACCGCAGAAAATTTTTAGGTACTGGTTTGGCTGCAGCCGCTTCAGTTACCGTTGGAAATGCGCTTGCTTCAGAAAAAGAAATGAGTAATGTGCCTTTCAAAAAAAACGACGAACACCCTTTTAATCCTGTAACTTACAATGCAATGCCAACCCGGTCGCTGGGTAAAACCGGGTATAAAGTGGGAATATTAAGTTTGGGTGGCCAGGCAACACTTGAAATTAAGGGCAGGGAAGATGAATCGGAAAAAATCATTCACCGTGCCATCGATTTGGGAATTAACTACATCGACACTGCAGCTTCTTACGGTCAGGGAGTCAGCCAGTTAAACATTGGCCGGGTAATGAAAACGCGAAGAAATGAAGTCTGGCTTTCCACAAAAACACATGACCGGACTTACGACGGTTCGATGCGTTTATTGGAAGAAAGTTTGAAAAACCTTCAAACCGACCATATCGATACATGGCAATTACACAACGTGCAGCGAAAGGATGATACAGATAAAATTTTTGATGCCGATGGCGCCATTAAAGCAATGGAAAAAGCCAAAGCCGAAGGAATGGTTCGAAATATTGGGATCACAGGCCATTTTGAGCCACTGGTTTTGCTCGAAGCCATTAAACGCTATCCGTTCGATTCGATTTTACTGGCAGTAAACGCGGCCGATGTTCATTATCTGAGTTTTAAAAATTACCTTCTCCCCGAAGCGCAGAAACAGGGAATTGCCATCATCAGCATGAAAATTGCCACCCGCGGCAGGATGCTTTCTTCCTGGACTCCGCCGCCGTTGGAAGAACAAACCGACGCCCGTTTACGCACTCCAAAACCGGGTACAATTTCAATAAAAGAAGCGCTTGAGTACAACATGAGTTTACCGGTAAGCACTTCGATAATTGGAGTTGACAATATCGCACAAATCGAAGAGAACGTAAAAATTGCTTCTGGTTTTACACCACTCAGCCAGTCGCAAATGGAAGAACTTGAAATTAAAACTTTACCGATTGTCAGGCAGGGATTGTATTTCAGGCGTTGGGATCTGGGCGCCTGAAATAATCCGTATGAGAAAGTTTCTTCTTTTGATTTTTGTTTTGATTTTTAACTCCTGTATCGTTGACGATTGGGATTTAATTTTTAACGGAAAGCTGCAAAATATCTTTTTATTCGATGGATGTATAAATTACAGTGTTTCTTCATCGGTTTTGAGCAACGATGGAAATGTGCTTATTTGTGGTAATTTCAATGAAAAGATATCTATTATAAAAACCTCTGTTAAAGGTAATCTTCAGTGGAGAAAAAATTACACCATTGGAAGTTACTGTGTTGCAAAATCAGTCGTACAAACACCCGCCAATGACATTTTCGTTTGTGGTCAGACAATTCAAAACTGGGCCGATAAAAGAGAGGATATATTTCTGCAAAAATTGAATGTAAAAGGCGATTCGGTTTGGATTAAAACTTTGGGAGGCAACAGTTTTGATTATGCTGAATGTATTATTTCAACTTCCGATGGTAATCTTTTAATTGCCGGTAAATCAGAAAGTTTCGGGGGAGATTCGTATGGCGATATCTATCTTGTAAAATTGAATATCAACGGTGAAATTATCTGGGAGAAAACTTATCCAGATCCCGACCAGGAATTTTCAACACACGTTTTGGAAACTCCGGAGGGAGAATATTTGGTTACAGGCAATGACCAGGTTGGTCAACCCGATACAGCCAATAAAATTTATTTACTGAAAGTTGACGCCGGCGGGAATAAACTGTGGGACAAAAGGTTTGGTTCAACCGACTGGAAATGGGCTTACACAACGATTGCAACGGCAGATGGCAATTTTTTAACCTGCGGAAAATTAACTAAGGATGGCTACAGCCAGGTTTTAATTTTGAAAACCGATAAAAACGGCGACTTTATCTGGGAACGGACTTTTGGCGAACCATTGCTTTCAGAAACCGGTTACTCTCTGAAAATGAACAGTGACAATACTTTTACAATTACAGGAACTTCATTTGATGTGAACAACCCGGATACCGAAATTATTCTTTTAAAAATTGATGAAAACGGAAAGGAACTCTGGTTTCAAAGGTTTGGCGCGTCCTTTAATTCCGATGGTTTTAACTTGCTGAAATATAGCTCGCAAAATATTGTCACTGGAAATTATGGTGGAAAAATCTTTATGTCATTTCTGAACGATACCGGAAAGGACAACTAAAATCAATAAACTATTTAAACGAAAAGTAAGAACATGAATCAATTAAAAACTAACACTTTACTGGTTTTGATTTGCTGTATGTTTTTTATTGCAGGATGTTCAATCAGCGAAAAGCAATTTTTAATTTCTGCTGATATTGATAATCCCAAAATTCAATTTGCTGTTGATGAAATTAAGGCAGCTTTTGCAGAAAAGGGAATTGAAGTTTTAATTGATAAGGACAAAAAAGCAGATATCGTTTTTTCTGCTGAAAATGAAAACTCACAACTTAAACCTGAAGGATTTAGTATTACAAAAAAATCAAAAAGAATCAGAATAGAAGGTTTTGATGATGCCGGATTGATGTATGGTGGGCTCGATCTTGCCGAACAAATCAAACTGCTTGGTTTTGAAGGTGTTCAGGAAACCACACAAAATCCGCACATGGCGCGGCGCGGAACAAAATTCAATATTCCACTTGATGTTCGTACGCCAAGTTATACAGATGTTTCGGATGTTGCTCAGAAAAATATTCCCGAAATGTGGAATTTCGATTTCTGGAAGGAATATATCGACAATCTTGCACGTTACCGGTTTAACCTTATTTCATTATGGAGTTTGCACCCGTTTCCGTCGATGGTTAAGGTGCCCGGTTACGAAGATGTTGCAATTTCCGATGTTCAGCGCTCAACTGTAAAATGGAAAGAGCATTACGATTTGGAGGCCACAGGTTTTGATGCTCCCGATATTTTGGCGAACCATGAAATTGTAAAACATATTTCGATTGATGAAAAAATTGAGTTCTGGCAAAAGGTGATGCGTTATGCCAAAGAACGGAACATTGATTTTTACGTGGTTACCTGGAATATTTTTGTAAATGGCACCGACGGGAAATACGGAATTACAGACAAAACAGACAATCCGGTTACCCGCGATTATTTCCGGAAAAGTGTAAAACAGATGTTTGTTACCTACCCCGACCTTGCCGGAATCGGCCTCACCACCGGCGAAAATATGAAACAGGCCAGTTTTCAGGAAAAGGAAGA
>DATITY010000120.1:0-2048 GCA_035467235.1 Draconibacterium sp.
TACCACCAACCCCGACTTTGATCTCCTTCGCGATGATCCCCGCTTTCTGAAAATTATGATAAGGAGTAAGCCCCATATTATCCATAATTTTCAGAAAGCGGGGATCATCGCGAAGGAGATCAAAGTCGGGGTTGGTGGTAATTAAATTGGAGTAGTGGCCAAGCGGACGTGGATATTCCAGTGTTCGTTCGAGCCAGTAAATTGATTCGTCTTTGTTACCCAAAATGGCATTCCACCAGGCACTGTAGAAGGGGTGGCCGTCCATTCCTTCAACTTTTATGGGTTTATTCTGATTGACATCATCAAGCCTCATGAAAATTCCATTTATTCCTTTTTCATTATAGGCTTTTTGGATTTCTTCCAGGTACTTTTCATCCTGGGTATATTTTTTAATAATAGACTGTAGCTCCAGTAACATCTTTTCACCTTCGCCCAGTTTGGCGTAGTTTAAAACAAATAGCCAGTTGTTATCGATAAAATCCGGATTAAGTGTCCGTGCAATTTTGCATTCTTCAATGGATTTTTCGTTTTTTTTCTCGAAATAATAAATCCAGGCACTCAGGGTTTGTACCACCCAAAAATAGGGCTCCAGTTCGAGCGCCCTGTTAACGTGAATCCGTGCTTCTTCAATTGGCCCGGTAATCATGAGTGATTGCGCATACCACTGGTGTGCCGTGGAAAAATTGGGATTCAGTTCAACGGCTTTTTTAAGTTCTTTGCTTCCTTCAGCAATATTGCGTTCTCCGCCCCAAATGAAATGTGCTCCCCTTACTGCATGGGCTTCAGCACAATCCGGGTCATATTCAAGAGCCTTTGCGCTGAAAGCTTTTGCCTTTGGAAATCCCTCGTATGCAGGTAAAAATCCCCATGCCGAAAGATTAAACCAGGCATTGGCCAATCCTGCCCAGGCTTCGGCAAATGTTGAATCGGCAGCAATGGCTTTTTCGTAATAAGAGAGACAATTCAGTACACCTGTTTTATCAAAATCGGCTCGTTGTGCACTGTTTGCTTTGTGGAGTAAAAACCGTGCACGCAAATAATTATCATAAGCTTCATGATTTTTCGTGGAAATTTTTTCAATCCTGCTGACTTCATCGCTTGAAATAACAGCATTAAGCTTTTGTGCCACCTGCAATGCTATCTCGCCCTGAACGCCAATAATATCAGTAAGTTCACGGTCGAAATTGGATGACCATAAATGCTCGTCATGGTCCGCATCGATAAGTTGGATACTTATTCTGGTTTTATTGCCATAATTGCGAACACTTCCTTCGAGAACATAATTCACATTCATTTTATGGGCAATCTCACGGGCAGAGAGAGTGCTTTCGCGAAACTGTTCCGCCGAGGTTCGGGATACAACTCTTAAAGCCGTTACCCGAAAAAGGTTATCGAGTATATCTTCCATAATGCCTTCAGCAAAGTATTGGTTATTAACGTCGTTACTTAAATTTTTAAAGGGCAGCACTATAATCGACAACTCTTTTTTGTTTCGGTTAAATATTTCGGAACTGTCATTTCCAATTGCTAAAAATTGATACAGCAACCAGGCAGCGATTAATAAAATAAAGACTGAAGCCAACAGTAATATGATTTTCTTTCGTTTAAGCTTTGTTCGGTTTATTTCAGGTTTCTTTAAATCGTTCTGAAATGAGTCAGATTTAATTCTGGCTTTTTCCAACAACTCAGTTGCAGTTTCATCATTCAAAATAATATTCTTTTTCACCTCACCGGGAGGAAGGCCAAAATGCTCATGAAAACAGTGGTTAAAATAAGCCGGACTGCCAAAACCCACCTTAAAGGCAATTTCAGAAATTGAATCATCGGTTTCACGGAGCATTTCCATTGCTTTCTCCAAACGGATGTTCCGCATAAACTGGCTTACTGACAGATTGGTAAATGTTTTTAACTGACGGTGAATGTGCGAACGGCTCATCTTCATTTCGCGGGACAGTTCCGAAACTCCGAATTGTTCGTTTTGCAGGTTGGCTTCCACTATTTTGGCAAGCCGTTTTACAAACTCATGTTCCGATGTGGAATTTCCGTTC
>DATITY010000121.1:0-3687 GCA_035467235.1 Draconibacterium sp.
GCAAGCCCAGCACCGAAAGGATTGCCATCCCAGGAAAGTTCAGCGAGGAATTTGGGGATTACATCGATATCAACCGCAAAGATGAATTGGCGATCATCCATCACCTATGCGATAGCGACTCAGTGGCTTATGCACTCGATACCCAGAATCAGAATCGCTTTCTCCTTTTCACTGACGTTCCATCCCCTTACGTTGGATTCGACTGGTTAGCCAATATGTGCCTACCTATACAAGCTGGTTATCTCGTTATGGTTATTGAGAAGGCCTTTATCACTTGGAAGATCATCACTGTCTTTCCATGTGCCAGAGCATACTATCAGAAGCACAAGACAAAGGTCCTACATCTAAGATAAGCTTCAGAATTTACAAAATGTTAGTTCAATTTAAATGATCATCAGATGTGCATTATAGAGGAGCTATAGTAACAAATTCCTTTTTTGATGGATAATGGAGGTTAAAATCACGTTAGCGTTTTACACATTTATTATATTCGTATTAGTTCAGGGAGGCGTTATTAATTGATGTGAAATACCCAACCAACCATCAAAAAGGCAATTTTCCTCTGGCTTTTTTAACCGAAAAGGCAATTTTCTGTTTACGGGTAACATCAATCCCCTTTTCTTTCATTCTTTAAACGTATCCACCCCAGCGCGACCATCTTTCGGAAAGATTGCCGTTTGTTAGCTTTGCAAGAAAAGTACACGTATGATTTTACATGAGAAGAAAGCTGAGATGTTTGCCAGTGTTGAGAGATGGAAACAGAGTTCGATGACCAAAGGTAGGTATGCCCAATCGGTTGGTATCTCGAAGAGTAAATTTGAGTATTGGGTTCGCAAAGTGCGCGAAACGGGTTTGTCGGCTGATGATTTCCCGGGGTTTGTTGAAATTGGCCGGCAATCGAAAGCCAGGCCATTGCCCGAAGTGGTTGAACCCTGTTCGGGAAATATTCCACTTCCACAAGTTGTACTGAACTTCCCGGGCGGACTGTGCCTGAAAATTTACGGATAGGTGCTTGGCCTGAGTGCGAACCTGCGATACTTTTTGTGTTGCAGCACCATCGACATCCGCAATGGCTTCGATGGACTGGCCGGAATTGTGCGAAACTACCTAAAAAAAGATCCCGTTTCGGGCGATGTTTTCATTTTTCTGAATAAAAACCGCACGCACATTAAACTTCTGTATTGGGACGGCGACGGATTTGCCCTGTTTTACAAGCGTCTTGAACGGGGAAGATATGCCTTATCAGCCCATAATGAGCTATCAAAACAGATCCGCAGGGAAGAGCTTTCGATGCTTCTCGAAGGGCTTTCGATTGGTGAAATGAGCCGTAAGAAGCGGTATAAAATTAGTTGATTTTCAGAATAAAATATACGCTAAAACCCTTGTTAAATCAAGCACTTTAGCGTATATTCGTGCATGGACGATCAGCAAAAAAACACCTCTTTTCCGACCGAATCCCTGATGGCCAGGATTGCCATTTTGGAGCGCGACCTTTCGGGGAAAGAATCAGTCATTGCTGAACGGGACTCAGTTATTGTTGCCCTAAATTCTTCTGTCTCAAAATTAACAGCCGACCTGAATGCGGCCAGGTTTCTGACGGAACAGCTCCGCAGGATGATTTTCGGTTCCAAACGTGAACGTTTTGAATCAACACTTGATTCGAATCAAATGGCCCTCGAATTTGAGCCTAAAGCCCTCGAAATAGAAGAATCGGTCAAAGCCGAACGAGAACAGATCAGGGTGAGCTACCTGCGCCAGAAACCAAAGAAAGAACATCCGGGCCGCCTGGCGCTGCCATCGCACCTGCCCGTTGTTGAAATAATCATCGAACCATTGGAAGACACGACCGATATGGTACATATTGGTCGTGAGATTACCGAAGAGTTGGATTATACCCCGGGCACGCTTCACATCAACCGCATCATCCGCAACAAGTACATCACCAAAGAAGACGGACTGGGCAAACAAAAACAAGCCATAGCGCCACTTGAACGCCCAATCCCAAAGTGTATTGCCAGCGCTGCTTTGCTGACTATGATTTTCATCAACAAATACATTTATCACCTGCCACTTTACCGCACACTGGCACAAATCAGACAGATGGGCGTTCAACTGCCAAGTTCTACGCTGGAATCGTGGGTGAAGTTGGGCGCTGAATTGATACGGCCACTCTTTTCAGTTCACCGGCTTTATGTTTTCAGCGAAATCTACCAAATGATTGATGAATCGCCGATAAAAGTTCAGGACAGGGACAAACCCGGGGCATGCCACCAGGGATATATGTGGGCAAGGTATGCACCATTGTCGAAATCGGTACTTTTCGAATACTATAAAAGCCGCTCTACCAAAGGGCCGCTCGATGATTTGACGACCTTCGCCGGGTATGTCCAAACCGATGGGTACTCCGGATATACCTATCTGGCATCGTTGCAAGGCATCATACACCTCTCGTGCTGGGCACATGCGCGCCGGTACTTCGAGAAGGCACTTGGGAATGATCAGCAAAGGGCATCGCACGTAATGAAACTGATACAATTGCTGTATGCCATCGAAGCGCTTGCCCGCGAATCGGAAATGGCCCATGAGCAGCGGCACGCTTTACGGTTGGATAAGTCGCTGCCTGTAATCAACGAGATTGGTGCGTATATCCAGCAGGAGTGGAATAAAGTAACGCCCAAAAGCCCAATAGGGCAAGCTTTTGAATATTGTGCCAACCGGTGGGTCAGCCTGCAAAACTACCTGACCAACGGAATGCTCGAAATCGACAGCAACCTGATCGAAAACTCCATACGCCCGCTGGCATTGGGACGAAAGAATTATCTGTTTGCCGGTTCACATAATGCAGCCAAAGATATTGCCATGTTCTACAGCTTTTTTGCAACCTGTGCCAAAAACGGTATCGACCCGCAAAAATGGCTCACATACGTCATCAATAACATCAACAACACAAAAACCTCTGAACTCAAATATCTCCTGCCTCAATTTATCGAAAAAAAACTAATGGGGTAAGACGGCATTGCTGGGGCGGATACTTTTATTCACTTAAAATCAATCAAAATGATACTTGACAACTCCAATGGCAGGCTTGCGGAAATAAAAGCCTTTGCCAAAGAACATGACCTGATGGAAAGTTTCAATGAGACTTTTTCAAGGTTGGAAAACTACTCCACCATTAGAGAAAGTGAACGAACCAGAGTATTAAGGGAAAAAGATGAACGGACAAACCAGAACTGTTAAAACCTTGATACTTTTATGATAATGTTGTTTTGTAAAATACGAATAATTACTTCTGCCTTAAGGCAGGCATCGGAACAGGAATATTAAATTGGCTTGCACCAACACCAAGACCATTATAACAATTTACAGCACAAGATTGTCTGGTTGAAGGACATTCAGCAGCCCAAAACATATAACCCAGCATTCCTGATGAAGTGCCCAAAATTTTCGATTTTACCCTTCTGACGAAATCTCTGTTGGTATTTTGAATTGAGGAAAAGAAATTAACACATTCGGGATTGGTTGCTGAACCTGAAATATACAATGCCCCGGTAAATTTACAGGGCGCCAAAGGTGGAATCGGTGTTGCATATTGAGGCTTCCCGACAATATATTCATACCAGTTATCTGTTGCCCCTGTTGCTGATGGCTGACGTGCCGGCACCATTGCATTGGCATAATCGAGTAAAG
>DATITY010000122.1:0-3383 GCA_035467235.1 Draconibacterium sp.
CACTTTTTTCAATAATCTCGATAAACATTTGCTGCTCCTCGCCCGAAAGTTTAGGTTCTTTCAACAATTCGGCAAAACCCATAATTCCGTTCATAGGTGTGCGGATTTCGTGGCTCATATTGGCCAGGAACGCCGATTTCAACCGGTCGCTTTCTTCTGCTTTTTCTTTTGCGGCCACAAGATCCTGTATCATATTTTTTCTTTCGATAATTACCGACAACTCGTGGGCGATTAACTCAAGGAGGCGCACTGCAGTTAAATCATAAGCATTTTCATTGGTGTAGCTTTGAATAACCATCACACCGATGGCTTTTTCGCCGCTAACAATTGGTACACCTAACCAACATGCTGCGGGAGAGCCCAAAAGTTCAATATTATTCTCAGCAGCAAAACGGGTTTCATCTTCACTATTCAGTAAAAGCGGTTTCTTCAGTTTCAGTACCTGTCCCGATAATGATTTGTTTGCATCCCATTCAGCAAAATCATCTTTCTCGTCTTTGAAAATTACTTTTTTGAGCGTATTTGTCTGGGATTGGTGCATTGCCACAAAAAAGTTGGTTGTATCGAACGCTTTACTCAACTCCCTGCGAACTATAAACAAAAGATCCCTTAATGATTTTTCTGTTGTTGAGGCGCTTGTAATTTCGTACAAAATGTGCTGTATATTCTCATCGAGCTTCCGCTGAGAAATATCGTTCATAATTTGCACTGCCCCTGTTATTTTCCCTTCACTGTCGAAAACCGGATCGACCAGAATTTCATAAAGTTTCCCTTTAATATTTACTTCTGTTTTTTCACACGCTTTGCTTTCGAGCATCCTTTCAAAAGGATTATATTCCAGTTCACTTTCGCCATCTTCAATAATCTGGAAACAAGGTTTGCCAAGAAGTTCAGGTTCATTTTTGTTTACAAATTTCTGAAATGCGTGATTGGTTTGAATAATATTTTGGTTTGCATCGAGTAATGCAATCCCGCTGTGCATAGCCTGAAAAGTACGGTTCCAGTTTTCCGATGCTTCCCTCATCGATTTTTCTGCCCTTTTCCGTTCGCTGATATTGCGGGCAATCCCTAAAATCAACGTCTGGCCTTCAATTATAACGGGGTGTGTTGTAATTTCAACTGTAACCTCTGAACCATCTTTTCTGATTAGAACCAACTCCTCGGGTCCGGCAGGTTTACCCAAAATATTGATAGTTAACAACTTCGATGCTTTTATCAAATCATTAGGGGGCAGCAGGTTTAAATTGAAAAAATTCTTACCAATGATTTCATTTTTATCGTATCCCAGTAACTTTTCTGCAGCAATATTGCCATCAACAAAATTGCCTTTCAAATCACACAAATAATAAGCGTCAGGGGCGAAACTGAACAATATTTTTAACCGTTCCTCCGAGCTACGCAATGTGTCTTCCGCTTTTTTTCGTTCGGTAATATCAATTGTATAACCAGCAAGATACTGCGGTTCATCATCAATAATTATCGGGAATTTAATTGTAGTATAAAATCGTCCGTTTAGTTCTTCATCAACAATAACAAGTTTTCGTTCGTTTAAAATTTTCTTATCATCATCAATCATTTTTTTAGCCAAATCCGATGGAAACAGTTCATCCATTGTTTTGCCAATTATATCATTTAACGGCAACCCTATCATCTGTTCGTAATTACGGCTTAACCTGACTGTCCGGATATTTTTGTCTTTGAAAAATATATAAACCGGACTGTTTTCCATAAAGTGATTGAAAATCGCCTCCCATTCCTTCAAAGCAAGTTCAGTGCGTTTTTGCTCTGTAATATCAAAAAAGGCTACTACAAAATGATCGGGTTTATATTGATAGGCAACACAATCGTACTACTTATCAGTTAGTTGTAAATATTGCTGAATCCTGATTTCCTTTCCGTTTTTTGCCACTTCACCATAAGTGCCAATCCAGTCGAACGGATCGTTTTCAATTCCCGGAAATGCTTCTGTAACCAGCTTCCCAATTGGATTGACCCCGGTAATTTTCTGATAACTGCGGTTTGCATCAAGAAAATAGTAATCAACCGGTTTGCCCGAATCGTCGTAAACCATACGGTGATAAGCAACTCCGATAGGCCCTTTCTCGAAAAGAGCTTTAAAGTTAACCTGACTTTCCCAAAAAGCTTCTTCTGCAAGTTTTTGGTCGGTAATATCCCTGAATTCAGTACATCTGACTATTTTTCCCTTGTAAGGAATATTTTTTGCTTCAATCCTCACTGGAAATTTCTGTCCGTTTTTTCTTAATCCAAAGGCTTCATAAGGTTTTTCACAGCCATCAGAAATATTCTTTCTCACCAGTTCGCGCGATTCCTCTGCAATAAATTGCAGACCATCCATACCTGTTAACTCTTCCTCGGTATAACCTGTTATGGCCGATAATCCCTGGTTACAATCAAGAATAATTCCTTTATCATGAATGGCGATACCACCAAATGAAGCATTATGAAGCGCCTTAAACCGCGTTTCGCTTTCCATAAGCTCTTCTGCTGCCCGCATGCGTTCAGTGATGTCTTTTCCAAAAAATGAAGCTCCTGCAACTTTGCCATTTATTATAACCGGATTCATTGCAACCTCGATATAAACCGAACTGTTGTCAAGTTCAATTTTATCGGTAAAAACAAAATGCTCATTATGAAAAGCCCTGTCGTAACGCTCTTTCCAGATGGCTCTTAGATTTGCAGGAAGCGATTCGAGAATATTAACTCCTTTCTCCAACATCACTCCAAATGTTTGTTGAAAGTTTTCAGCAAATACTCTGTTGATGTATTGAATATTGTAATTTGTATCTATTGACCAGATACTTTCCAATGAGTTTTCAATGATTGCCTTGATGTTTGCCTGGCTTTCGTACAAAGAATTTTCAGTTTGCCTGCCTTCCATGATTTTTTGTTCATATAATGCCACAACAGAATCATACTTTTGTTGCAAAACATGTAATTCATCTATGAGTTGTTCTTTTGATTTTTCATGAAAATCCATTGTAGTTTATAATTTTTTGATTTGATTTAATCGGTTTGTTAATTGCAGTAAAATTGCTGCAAAATACAAATTTTAAGATGAACAGCGATGTTCATCGTTAAATTGATGAAACAACAATATCAGTTTTTTTAACAGTTAGGCAAAATAGGACACTTCTGTTAACTGAAATACAAACTTGTTTTGTCAGACTATTGGTTGCTATTTCAACAACTCAATTTTCATCAATTCGATTTCATTCCAGTTCTCTTTTTCACAAGTAACAGAAATAACCTGATTACCGGTTTCTGCAATATGGATTTCACCAAGTGGAATATTTTCGAATTTGTCGCCGGTAGGTTGTATTTCTGCTTTTACTTTTTGCTCTCCGATTGCAAAAAAGATTGCG
>DATITY010000123.1:0-1989 GCA_035467235.1 Draconibacterium sp.
TCTTCCTTTTCATCCTGAAACCTGCATTTTATATAAATGGCCATAGGCCAAAATGAGTATCTCATTGCTTTTATTATCAAAAAACACTCATGCTGCTAAATTTTTTGATGAGAATTTTATAGATTTACTCTGCTAATGAAATATCAATTATTAATCTGTTTACTTATCGGGTAAACACTAAACCTAAAATCTTATGGCACATCCTGTTTCGAAAATTACACATTCAATTAAAAATTGGTGGATTTTTTTAATTGTCGGCCTTGTTTTTATCATTGGTTCAATACAAATGTTCCGCAATCCTGCTGAAAGTTTTGTCGGGCTCGCATCCTTCTTCAGCGGTCTGATCTTAATCGCAGGTATTTTGACGATCTTCTATGCTTTTGCAAATAAGGAGGATATTGAAAATTGGGGATTATTTCTTGCCGGAGGGGCTTTGGATATACTTGTTGGTTTTATTTTGCTCAAGTATCCCGGAGTGACCATGGTATTGTTTTCCGTATTTGTTGGCTTCTGGCTGATGTTTCGCGGAGTTTTTATGGTAAGTGGCGCCTTCAAAATGAAAAAAGACGGTATTGACAACTGGGGCTGGGTACTGTTATTTGGTGTACTGACCGCTATTTTTGCATTTTTTGCTATTATCAATCCTTTGGTAGGTGTCAGCTATTTGGTATTTACTTTGGCTTTTGCTTTTTTGTTATTGGGTATTGGAAATATTTTTCTTTCTCTGCAGCTTAAAAAGGTGAAAGGCAGGGTAGGAGATGTTAAAGATGAAGTGAAAACACAGTTCAATAAATTGAAAAAATAAAAAAGTAAAGATTCAAAAAAGGACCGTTTCATTAGTTGAGACGGTTTTTTTTTGTACTGATTACCTGCCAAAGGCAGGTTCAGGGTTCAGGGTTCAGGGTTCAGGGTTCAAGGTTTTTTGGGCTATCCGAAATCAAATCATGTAAATAGAACACGGACAACAAGGATTATAACGATATACACGGATTTGATAATATTAAAAGACAGACCATCTCAATTCTCAATTCTCAATTCTCAATACTCAATACCAATTCTGTTTCAAGATTCAAAGTTCAAAGTTCAAGGTTCAAGGTTTGAATGTTTGAATGTTGAAATGTTGAAATGTTGAAAAGTTGGGCTTCTTTATAGAACAAACTATTATCTGAAATGGTAATGAAATAATAAAATGGACCAAATTATTACTCCAAACGATTTATCCATACTCTAAATAGAATATAAATTGTGTCAATAGTGAGAAAAAAGTTCTGCAAGTGTATTGCGAATTTTTTTAAATCTACTGTTTGAACAGCATAAAAATAGGAAATAAAAAGTGTATTTTTGAAATCCGATAAGCATTCATCAAATAAAATTCATTTCATTTTATTTTTTAATAGCGGAGTTATATGTCTGATCCTGAACAAAATAACAAAAATGCTTAAGACTCGCCGAGATCTATTGTTTACCATATTGGCCGGTTTTTTTATAACGAATGCCATCGTTGGAGAAATGGTAGGCGGCAAACTTATACAGATAGGTATGTTTAACCTGAGTATAGGAATAATACCCTGGCCTGTGGTATTTTTAACCACGGATATGATCAATGAGTATTACGGGAAAGTAGCTATCAGGCGTTTAACATTTTTAACCGCTGCACTTATTATTTATGCCTTCATATTAATATTTGCGGCAATACAGGTCCCGGCCGCATCTTTTTCTCCGGTTAACGACACCGCTTTTTATGCGGTTTTTGGTCAGAGTTTATGGATCATAGCGGGCAGTATCACCGCTTTTTTAACCTCACAGTTGATCGATGCCCTCGTATTTCTATACATCAAAAGTAAAACAGGGAAGAAAATGTTATGGCTAAGGGCTACAGGCTCAACGGTTATTTCACAGCTGATTGATACTTTTATCGTAGCGGGTATTGCATTTTGGTTACCCGGAACACTGACATTTTCAGAGTATATAAACACGGCAGGAACCGGA
>DATITY010000124.1:0-3051 GCA_035467235.1 Draconibacterium sp.
TACCCCGCTTCGAGAAAGAGGTTCCGGTAAGCGCCGGTATGGTAAATCTTGTTTTTCCTGTTCATTTCCCTGACGAAAAAGTCAGTCATCATTTTCAGATTTTGCTCAACCTGAACTCCCGGGCCATGTCCGCCGCCGGGAACTGAAACAAACTGACACGGAACTTTTGCGTCTTTCAGCGCTTCGTAAAAAATAACGCTCTGGCAGTGCGGAACCACCCTGTCTTTATCGCCATGGAAAATCAAAAACGGAGGGTCATTTTCATCAATATAAGTTATCGGACTGGCCAATAAAGTTTTGTCTTTGTTTTCCTGAATTGGCCCGCCAATGTACAGTGATGCCGGGGATTTTACATCGTTATGAATAAAATCGGTTCCGCCGCATGAATCCATAACCAGCATATTTGTGGGGCCAAACCAATCAACCACAGCATCAACAGAACTGCGGAATGCTGTATTGGTACCGGTTGTTCCTTCAATATCTGCCGTGGCTGTTCCGAGTGTATAATTTTTTACATTACACGAAGTTCCGGCCATTGCAGCAAGACTTCCGCCCGACGAACTGCCCGTGATACCTACAAAAGAAGTATCGAGTTGGTATTTTTCGGCATTTGCCCTGACAAACCGGATGACAGCTTTAATATCGTTCACCTGAGCCGGAAATTTTGCATCAAAGCTCGAACGATGGTTTGGAGTTACAACTGCAAAACCTGCCTCAAGCAAAGCTTTTCCGAGTGTGGGAAGGTCGGCTCCCTTTGCATTATTGGCCAGCCAGGCACTGCCGTAAATTGAAATTACAACCGGATATTCCGGCTTCACCTCCACTGGTAAATAAATATCCAGTTTATGAAAATTCATCGAATCGCCGGCATAGTTGATGTCTTTCCAGTTTTTTGAGAATGACTGACTGAAACTGTTGAGGGAGGCAAAAAGTAACAGGTAAAAAATTATTTTTTTCATTTTAATTGGAATCAGGTTTTGGTAAAATTAGTCAATTGTTTTTAACCGTGATTTCAATTTTAGACATTCAATTTTTAATTTGGGATAACGAGCTAAGCAAAACCTTTACTGTTTTTACGTCCAACTTTCCACCCGAAACGACATTATTGTTGTTGTTTTATTTCGATACAATCAACTATTATGTATTTTAATTGGTCGTGCACTGTTTTAATTCTTTTAGCCCGACTGCATACAGGTCAACATCATTTAAAGACTGTTTAATTTGCCACCAGCCGGCATCCCATGTTTCGATTTTAAATTTCGGGGTATGCAATTTATTCAGGTTGGCAAAATAAAACCTGTAAATTTCCTTTCCCTTATTTAAAACTGCCAGAGCTTCAGATAAAGTATGTCCTGAAAGCCAACTTGCAACTAAAGCGCTGCTGTCGTTCTCGTTATTTTTTCGAGGCCTGTAAAAAAAACCACGTTACATTTTACCAAAAACCTAGTTAGGTTTTACCAAAAATGTAACGTGTTTTTTTGAAAATCACGTGTGTTTTTTAAAAAAAGAACTGTGCTTTTTTGAAAATCACGTGTGTTTTCGGTATGACCCTGTTGAGGGATTAAAAAAGGCCTGGCGACTGTCGTGAAATTTATACGCTTTCAGATCTTGCGACGATGAAAAGTCTAATGTAAAAAACCCGACAGAACCTTCGGATGCTGTAAGGTTGACATGGTTTAAAACCCCTGCTTCCTCCCGATTGTTTCGCGTAAGAAAAGGTAACTGTAATCCAGATGATACAATGGTACGGGAACGAAGAGGCTGATGGCGCAGCTACTTTTATTGAGCGGGTGACCCGGAGTCACCCGCTCAATTTTCCAGTCTTTATGATGGGTTGTAAGAAAAACCTGTTGATTAATCAAAACTCATCCCATCTCCAAATATAATATGGTTTGAATACGCATGTTTCAAATAATTTTTAAATTTGAAACACAATCAATTTAACCAAAACAACCGAACAATTTTTCCCAAAGAAAAACCGCACAATATTCAATGAGTGATACAGTTCAAGCTAAAATCAATTTGTTTAATGCCGAAATATCCTTCGAGTTGCGAATATACAAGTGTTACCTGCAAGTTTAACAAACCCGAAATGATAGAAACCTAAATAACTAACTAAATGGAATACACAATAAGTAGGACGAAAAGAAATGGTATTTTTTTAAGTTCTTCTTTTTTGATTTTGTATGTTTTAATAACAGGACTATTATTCCTTATTAATACTCCATCAAAAATTGAAATCGTTGAGAGGCTAATTCGGAATGCAATTTATTTAATCCCGTTTGGGTATTTAATACTGGCATTCTTTAAATATTTTAGTCACTATAAGTTGAAGATTTTACATATTTCTATTCTTATTATTTTTATAATGGAACTTATTATGAAGAGTACTTTGTTCCCTAACTTATTTGAATCGACTTGGCAAATAATTGTCTTATTATGTACAAGTACAATATGGATTATCGCCACAACTGTCTTGATTGTCGGTACGTTTAAAAACAAAGCTAAAGTTTGTCATGGAATGCCCTCTATTCGGAATTATGCAATTAGCAGTTTACTTATTTACGTTTTTGCAACGACCTATTCTTTCTATTTGAAACCAGCTAATCCGCTGGAGACTCGACAATTAATTGAATTAACTTCGGCAATTCCATTTATTTTTACTATTGTTTTTGCAATGAAACTAAAAATAAAAGAATAAAACCCAGCAGCTAATCAAGTAGCCCGCCCGATCAGCTAACGCTGACATGGAGAGGCTCAACCTCTGCTCCCGTGCGATTATATCGTATGGTTTTATAAAAGCTAAATGGGCGGGCAGGCTTTGGAGAAACCAAAGGGGGTAAAACTGCTTATTCCACAATTTCGGAGGGCGATTTGCCAAAGAAATTTTTAAAAACTGTACTGAAATAACCCACACTGCTGAAACCGCACAATTCGCTTACTTCGGTTACGGTGTATTTCCGGGATTGTAACAATTCTGATGCATGACGAAGCCGGATTGTTTTGATTAAATCGGTGGGTGACTGGCCGGTGAGCGATTTTACTTTTTTA
>DATITY010000125.1:0-11361 GCA_035467235.1 Draconibacterium sp.
AACACTACGCTCGATTTATGAAATTCTTATAACTGATACTATTAATTCTATTGATGCCATAAACTTTAACGGATGGATAAAATCGATTAACAAAGCAACAGGTAAAAAAGAAAATAATTGTATTGTTTCAATTCAGGTGAAACATGATGACTTTATGCAAATTGAACTGCAAAATGTTGAACCTAAATCGTGCTTCAAATTTTTCAAGGGCATTGGAAGCAGTAAATTATTTGGAATAACAGCGATTCAACCCATTATGCAAATTGAAAAGAATGACAAAAGGTTTGTAGATACCCATAATGTTGAATTTGATGATTCCACAAATCTTGCATTAATGGACTGGGAAGATTTTGAGCATTTAATCCGAGAATTATTCGAAAAAGAATTTAGTAGTAATGGCGGTGAGGTTAGATTAACACAAGCTAGCCGCGATGGAGGAGTTGACGCAGTTGCATTTGATCCGGATCCAATTCGTGGGGGAAAAATTGTAATACAGGCAAAAAGATATACTAATACAGTTGGAGTTTCTGCTGTTCGGGATTTATATGGAACTGTTTTGAACGAGGGTGCGACAAAGGGAATTTTAGTTACAACCTCAGATTACGGTTCAGATTCTTATGAATTTGCCAAAGGCAAACCGCTTACACTTCTAAACGGGGCAAACCTTTTATATCTTCTTGAAAAACATGGAACCCGTGCAAAAATTGATATAAAAGAAGCAAAAAGAATTATGGGTGAGAATAAATAAGTTAGTCTTGTTTAAAATGAAAAAGTAATTAGTAGTTGTTATTATATCATAAAACAAATTATAAAAAAAATGTATTTATTCTTCGACACAGAAACAACCGGGTTGCCCAGAAACTGGAAAGCGCCGGTAACCGACCTGAACAACTGGCCAAGACTAGTGCAACTTGCTTATCTGTTTTATGATAGAGATGGAAATAAAATTTCGGGTGGTGACTTTATTATTAAACCCGATGGTTTTATCATTCCGGCTGATGTTTCCCGTATTCATGGAATCACTCATGAAAGGGCAGTAAATGAAGGACACCCGCTAAATACTGTACTTCAACATTTTAATACAATGATTGAACAGGCGGACTGGCTGGTTGCACACAATATGTCGTTTGACGAGAAGATTGTTGGTTCCGAATTTTTGCGGAATGGCATGCAAAACATTATTCCTGCTAAAAACAGAATTTGTACCATGGAAAGAACCACTATTTTTTGCGGAATCCCCGGCCCGTATGGTTATAAATGGCCAAAACTTTCGGAACTGCACTACAAACTTTTCAAAACACATTTTGAAGAAGCACACAATGCAGCCGTCGATATTTCGGCTACCGCCAGGTGTTTTTGGGAACTCAGAAGGTTGGGGAAAATTTAGTTACACAGATTCATTTAAAAGATTCAGATAGTGGGTTCCTGTGTCTACGAAAAATATTTAAGACTACTGCTAATGGGAAAAATAACTCCTTTTTTTGGTTAAACATATCCTAAAAAGGTATAGAAAAATCAGATTCGCTTTTATAAAACTATTGCAAAAAGGGCCATCCGGAAAACCGGACAGCCCTTTTGTTTTTACTTTAATTTGTGTTATTCTTTCATCAAAATTAATTTTTTGGTTTCAACATATCCATTGGTTTTTAAAGTACAGAAGTAAATTCCTGATGCCAGATTACCGGCCTCAAAAGTGTAATCATATTGTCCGGACCTTTGCGGGCCATCCACAATTCGTTTTACCTGTTTACCAAATGAATCGGTTATGGTTAAAACCACATGGGTATCAGTTGGTATAAAGTACGTGATTTGCGTTTGCCGTGAGAATGGATTTGGATAGGTAGCAAAATTGAAGGAGTTTCCGGCATTATCATGAATACCTGTGCTTAACGGTGAAAGGACAACCGGATTATTTATAGTTCCTGCAATTTTATCGATTTCAAAGTTGATGCCAGGCGATGTCAATTCAATCTCTTTCTGATTGATTTTATCCCATAAAATCACACTAACTTTCTCCCCAATATCGGCCCTGTCACCATAAATCATGTTGAATGCCATGAACTGATTCAAGCCATCGACATAAGTTAACGGAATTTCTCCACGGTTCTGACCATTGATAAACGTTCTTAACGTGTAATCTTCAGAAACAGGTAGCGTGCCGAAATTAACTGTTGCAGTTAATGTCATGTTGTATTCATGTTTCAAATGCAGATCTTCCGGTTCCCCCGATTTCAGAATATTGATGCTATTTGCATTCGACACAAATAATTTATAACCTCTTCCGGGTTGAAAGAATTTCAAATCACCAATCCATGAGTCAGCAGTTTGATTGTATTCAGCAAATTCAAACTGACTTTTTATGATATCGCCCGGCGTTGCAGTTAAAAGCGCAAGTACGTCGTTTGCTCCCATTACTCCGGCTTTTGGATATCCAATCCAGTTCCATTTTGGATTCAGTGCAATTGTAATATCATTTGCGGGCGAATTACCAATCAGGCTTAACGTATCGTCGTGAGCGCTCAGATAAATCATATAACCCGATGTTAACCCGATGTTCGTTAAATTTCCCTGCCAACCGGCAATTTTATTGTATTGCGAAAAAGCGGTTTGCGATTTCAGCGTGATATCGTTTAATGAAGTTGGCGGTGTTATGCTTTCAAAAGTTTTAGCCACGCTCATATTATCACTTTCCTTATTCACCGAAATCCATGTCCAGCCTTTTGGAAGTATCATTTCCTGAATTCCACCGGCAGGATGCAAAATAAATGGTTTAGCGGCGTTGCCGATAACTCCGTCATTAAAAAAAGTCAATTCTTCAACAGCGCCATATTCAATGCCATTCAATCCATCCCACATTCTGAATTTTATCACTTCTTCAGCATATTTGTTCCTGACATGGTATTCCGGGAAATTAAACCAGTTCAGGTCAAATTCGGCATCTTTCGATAAAATCTTAATTCTGTGAGTCCCCTGACCAATATCTATGGTTGTTTTTAATGTGGTATAGGTGTTTACGTTACCGGTATTTGGCACTGTAATCGTCCTTTTTAAAACATCGTCAATTAATAAATCAACGTTACCGGTTTTAGCACTGGCCAACCTGAATTCAACATCATAAGTACCTGCCTTTGTTGCATAAAGGTCGAAGGCAATCCAGTTGTCTTTCTTAAATCGTACAGCCCTCGAAATAATCCCATTATCAGTAATATTTATCTTCTGCGTACTAAAATTAACTTTAAAATCCTCGGCTTCAATAAAACTGCCGTTAGCACCGCTTGCGTTTCCGGCAACATTTATAAATGCCGCATATTTATTCAGTGCAGGAACAAACTCAATTTCACCAACTCCCCTTAACTGTCCATTTACATAAGCCGCAATTTTATCGCGCAATCCGGTTGACAAATTGGTGTCACTGTTATCTGCACTATACTGGGCAGTAATATTCATGTTGTATTCAAAATCGGAATGATTTACTGTCCAGTCAATTTCTTCGGCATACAATTCAAGCGTAACATTAAGTATTTCAGGAACATTATCAACCAATGCAACAACCTGTCCCTGATACAATCCGGGCATTAAATCGTCAATTGCTTTAAACTGAACTGTAAAACTATTATCGGAAAGAATAGAAGCAGAAGTAACCGAAGGTGTCAGCCAGTCGGGCCATTCGGAAATGGTAAACGATTTACTTATTGAAGCGCTGTTGCTCAAATTTGCACTGATAATTACATCCTCGGTTTCAACAGCAGTAAGTGCAACTTGTTCCGGATTCCATGATACAGGACTTACATTCACCAGGAACGACCATTCAGTTTTATATTTCTGAATATTTCCCGAAGCATCGCGGATACTGTCAACTACTGCGAAAATTTTTACACCTTCCAGTAAAGGTTGAGTGAATAAATCCTGATTCGGAACAATGATAATCTTATCCTGGTTTTCGGAGCATTGCACTGTAGAAGGAATTTCGGTGCCATCTTCCATGTACAACTTAACAGTAGGCTTCGGAAGAAGTGGATTATAGCCGCTAAAATTACAGTTGATGTCCTTGTCGAAAACAACACTGATTTCCTGACCAAATCGCAGAAATCCATCGGCAGGTGAAGGTGTTCCAAACGGTGCGAGTGATGTTCGGTCAATAATTCCTTTCTGTTCAGAGGAATACGACAAACCACCTTCAATTCCGCAGTACGCTTTTGCCCTTAATCTGTAATTACCATCGGGCAAACTTGAAACGTTTAATGCGTAATCAAAAAAGTTTCCAAATAATTCTCCTTTCTCAAAGGTTACAGCATCTTTCCATCCCTCTCCCTCTCTTTTATATTGCAGCGAAATGCTTTCCATATTTTCGTTATTCAGATCATACCCGGTAAATGCAACATCGAGCATATTATTGTTATTCTGGTTGACCATCCATCCATCACCCGGTAAATGAAGAGCAACATTGGAGCATTCGCTTTGGAAATCAACAAATATCCAGGCCGTGTCGCCACCGGTGATATTTCCGTTGTCTTCCCACAATGCATATTCGCATGGTGGAAACATCATTATCCCAATTGAGTCATAAGTAGCTGCCAAAGGTCCTTTTTCCACTGTTAATGCAATATTTGCTGTCTGGTTAAAATCAAGGAAAAAGGAAGCAGGTCTGTTGTTTATTATTTCGCCACCTATTTTAACAATTGCACCATCAGGATTTGTAGTGGAAATAACACGAACATGATATTCCCTTGTCTCGCGGCTTTGGCTTTCATTTGTCAAATTTGCAGTAAATACTGCTTTTCCTCCAATTGGCACATTATTGATTTGAGGAGGAAAAATCTGGATACGGGCATCGTCACGTGGTTGAGATCCGGGTTCGTGCGGACAACTTGATGTCCCCGATTTTAATGTAAATGCGGGAACTCCATACGCTTTATCTTCCTTTACATCAACACTAAAGAAATCTCCCATATCTCCGTCTTCCAGAGTATATCCAACTTTTCTGTTCTTCGTACTATCTGTACCTGTATTTGTGGTTGTACCCCATCTGAATTTTGCAGTTACCCCTATTTCACTGTCAAACCATGCACCAAGTGCATTGTCGATTTTTATTCCGGCTGCAAAATCAATATTCACAAATGTATTGTATTCATATGATGTTGAAGAAGTGGTACTTGATGTGTACTCGTTGCTGTAAACAGCTCCTGCACTAAATGAAACATTCTTTTTAAATACTGCATTTGAATCGCGGTTGGCTGTATTTTTTGCAATTACATTCCTCCAGTGAAGACTGTCATACAAAAGGCGGTTTGCCTGTACTTTTTCTTCTTCACTTAACTGACTGGCACTTCGTCCGCCAATCAAATCTCTTCTCAACTCGCCGAGTTTGGGAATCAGTGTATTTTCGAGGTGCTTTTCAGTATATACAAAAGTTGTTGCAAAACCATCTACATCTATTGTAGGTACAACTTTCACTTCTGCCTGACACAAATCTTTATTAAAAGTCAGCTCATCACCATAGGCAAATATCTGGTTGAAAGATGCACCTATATAAACATCTCCATCGTTGCCGGTCAGGTTAGGCATATCTGAGGTTGAAAACCTGTCATTAAACGTAATGGTGGTTTCTAAACCATCGCGGTTAAAATTATCCCGTCCCGCAACAGCGGTAAATCTGATGAAAGTTCCAAATGCGTTTGTTGAAAAAGGAGTTATTATCTTCGCGCCAATCAGTAAATTGGCCATTGCGCCGGCTTCTCCTCCAACCTGCATTTCATGCGTTTCGAAGCTTTTAATTTCAGTACCTTTTTCAACATAAGCAGAACTATTTCCTCCCGGTGGGTCGTGTAAAATTAACATTGGTAATTCTGGTGACTGCGTTATAAATGAAGGAGCCTGTGTTTTTACGCCCGTAACAGTAACCCAGTATTCAAGAGGCTGAGCATCAAGAAATCCAACTTCCGGTATTAAGTACAGCAATTTCTCGTGATTGTGTTGTGCACTTACCGCAATCTCCGGTAATCCGGCATTAACTTCATAAATTGCCACACCATTCACAATTGGTATTTCAACCGGTACATCACCGATATCGCTTACAAAGTCAAAAAACCGTAATTTCCCTTCCTTAATCGGGCAATCACCAAGTAGCTCATTGACATAAAAAACCAACTTATACGAGTTGTTTTGTTCCATTAAAATAATGGGATCGCCCTCAGAATTAGTACAATCCAGAACATCAGCTCCTGCATCTGAGAAATCTACCTGAATTTTTAAAGGCGAATGATAAATAAATTCGGCTTTGGGAATAACCTCGCTTCTGGTGGTATCGCTGACAATTGAAAAAACAGTATCTGCCGGAGTGGTTGAAACAGTTCCGTTTGGCAGCGTGATTGTTTTGGCCGGAGTAATTTTCAGACTATCTCTTTCCATAATAACATTGGCTGTGTCGCGCAATGTTAAATCAATAGTTATCGGTTTATTTCCAATTTGGTCTAAAATATTCGAATTAATTGGACTCAGCCCAATAACCTGCACCGAATATTTCCTTGCCGGTAAATTACGTAATGTCAGTAATCCGTTGGCATCGGTTGTAAAAGTTTGGTTGTAGCAATTTCCGGGCGACATAACCTGAATTGTCACCGAATTGGCCACCGGATCGCCGCATCCTCCCTGTACTTTAACCTGAATACTGTCAACCTGCAAATCGGTAAAGTTGATATTTGTTATATCATCATTTACAAAAACAGTGGTTGCAGTATCACCGGCGCTGTTTTCAAAATAATGGTGCAGAAATACAGGCTGGAAAGTATATGAACCTTCGTCCTGTATTGCATAACTCCACTCTCCGTTAGCATCGGTAAAAATCCCTCTCCTTTCATTGTTAAACAATATTTCCACATCGTCCACACCACATTCAACATTGGTTGATGAAACAGGGAATGTAATTTTTCCTCCAACGGTAAAAACACTTTGATCGGTAAAATTAACCCCGGAACTTAACTTTGAATTTATATCAAGAACCCTGGTAATTGTATCGGGAGTAAAAACATGATTCTCAACAGGTCCGGCTTTAAAGGCAACAATTTCGAATTCAGCTTCATCATAATAATAAATATTCCTGATTTCATAGTAACCATCAATATCGGTTGTTGCACAATAACCACCAGTCGGTTCCGGTATTGCACCAGCCGGCAACCCAGCGGTAATTGACTTCGCACAAACCTGAACACCTTCAACACCTGCGCCAAGTAACGATACAATTGTCCCTTTAATAGTTCCGTTTGATTTCATGTATCCCTGATCTGATAACGAAGGAAATGTTCGGGTTTCCTGAATAGGAGTCACGAAATAGGTATAGTTGTAACCCGGAATTGCTTCGTTATCGCTGTACGCTTTTGAATTCTTGCTTAAAATTCCCAACTCTTCCTTATCTGAAGAATTATGGATACTTCTTTCAATCCGAATTTCTTCAGCAAAAGCTGATAAATCTTCCCATTCAATTTTTACCCTGCTGGTATATAAGCCATCTGATGCTTTTACAGTAAAGGTTTTTGCTTTACCCAATGCAGCATTAATTCTGGGTGATTCATGCCCGCCCCAATCCGGGGTATAAGTAGTAACCCAATAATAATACTGATCGTTTGGTACAATTGTATTATCTGTCCACGAACGGGTGCTTCCGGTGGCAGTATGAACTAAAGTTCCGTTATTTAAAGTACTTCCTTTGTAAATACGGTACTGAGTATTATCATCCGGAATATTGGTTCCCTTTGTCCAGCTGATAACAATCTTATCATAAAATTCCTGGTTCGAGGCTGTAACACCTGTAGGCGATTTTATTGGTGCTGTAGCTGCGTATGTCAAAACGCTGTAACCTGCACCGCGGTCACCAGAACTATTTGCGCGGGGGTAGCCACTCCAAACCCAGGCTACACAGTTACACCATGCCCAACCGCAATTTTCCCATTCACTGTAGCGCAAACCAAAAAAACCTGAGTTATTTGGTCCGGCAACATATGAAAGCCCGCCGCTGGTCATACTTCCATCACCTGAAATAGTTTGGATAGTATTTGAATCGGAGTTTTTTAATATGTTAAAATCATGCTTAACATCGTCACTACAGGCAACTACTCCTGCTCCACTGTACGAAAAACTAATGATGTAATCTGATCCTCCTGACGATATGGATACATCCATGTCAGGATAAACTCTTTGTGCAAAAGTTAAAAGCGGAATTAACTGAATAACGAAAAGGAAATAAATCCATTTTTTTCGGATTGCAAAAAATGTATTTTCCGTTAACAATTTAGAAGTAGAATTTTTCATAATTTTAATTTTTAGGATTAATAAATATTCTTCTTTTTATTTTTTCATAATTCATATAAGGAGTTTTGGAACAACGCTTCCATTCTTGTCTCAACACTTTTCAAAAAACAAAACAGATTTTTAAAACTGAATTGTAGTCCCCGATTTAATGCTGAATATCGAACTGTTTAGTCTTTGTAAATTTTAAAGTTTAAGCAGAAGACCAATAACTGCTTTTAAGGAATGATTTAATTATTTCCGCTGCAAGGTATGTCAATTAATTTAAATATTTTAATATATTTTAATCTTTTTTAAATTCATAAATTTGAAACAAAAAAATGGCGATTCTTCATAGTTTAAACTCCAAACTGAAAACTTCCTGTTTTAAACTTTTACTTGTACATTTGCACCTCAAATTTTTAGAATTGATTTTATGGAAATTCCGAGCAAATACAACCCGGCAGAAGTAGAAGACAAGTGGTACAAATACTGGATGGAAAATAAATATTTCCACTCCACCCCCGATGAGCGGGAACCTTACACGATTGTGATTCCCCCGCCCAACGTAACAGGGGTTTTGCACATGGGCCACATGTTGAACAATACTATTCAGGATATTCTGGTGCGTCGTGCCCGGATGACAGGCAAAAATGCCTGCTGGGTGCCCGGAACTGACCATGCTTCGATTGCAACAGAAGCCAAAGTGGTTGACAAACTTCTTAAAGCCGGAATAGACAAATACGATCTTTCGCGTGAGGAATTTCTGAAACACGCCTGGGAATGGACCGACAAACACGGCGGAATCATTCTCGAACAGCTCAAAAAACTAGGCGCTTCGTGTGATTGGGATCGCACTGCATTTACAATGGACGAACCCCGCAGCGAATCGGTTATCAAGGTTTTTGTTGATTTGTATAATAAAGGATTGGTTTATCGCGGAGTTCGGATGGTAAACTGGGATCCGGCAGCTAAAACCGCATTGTCTGATGAAGAGGTTGTTTACAGGGAAGTTCAGAGCAAATTATACTATTTGAAATATAAAATAGAAGAAGCCCCCCTTAATCCCCCCGTGGGGGGGAAACAGAATCCGCAGTACAAAACTGCCCGCGGATTGGAATATGAATTATTAAAGAAAAACGCAAAGGATTTGCGACGGTTTTCAACGGAAGCAGAAAATGTGCTTTGGGAAATGCTTCGTGCGAACAAACTTGGTGAAAAATTCAGAAGACAACACATTATCAATGAAATTATTGTAGATTTTGTTTGTCTTTCAAAAAAACTTGTAGTTGAAGTCGACGGAGGATATCATAATCAACCTGAAATTCAGGAATTAGACAAAATCAAAACTGACATTCTTAATGAATTGGGTTATAAAGTTATCAGATTTACAAATGAAGAAGTACTAGTAAATACAGATTCAGTAATACAATCAATAATTGAAGCATTAAAAAGCTCCCCCTCCGGGGGAGTTGAGGGGGCTTCTTATATTACCATCGCCACTACCCGCCCGGAAACGATTCTCGGTGACACAGCGATTTGCGTGAATCCTGCAGATGAACGTTTCTTTGATTTAAAAGGCAAACGGGTTCTGGTGCCGCTCATCAACCGTTCCATTCCAATTATTGAAGACGATTATGTGGACATGGAATTTGGTACCGGATGTTTGAAAATCACACCTGCTCATGATATAAATGACTACGAAATCGGGATGCGGCACAATTTGCCCTCCATCGATATTTTTAACGATGACGGTACTTTAAGTGAAAAAGCTGAATTATTTATTGGGAAAGATCGTTTTGCAGTGCGCGATGAAATTATTCCGGAACTGGAGAAAGCCGGAAATCTTGCCAAAATAGAAGATTACACAAATAAAGTTGGCTATTCAGAGCGTACACATGTTCCAATCGAACCCAAACTTTCAGCACAATGGTTTCTGAAAATGGAGGAATTGGTAAAACCGGCGCTGGAAAATGTGATGAACGATAACATCCGTTTTTATCCGCCCAAATTCAAAAACATTTACAACCACTGGATGAGTAACGTGAAGGACTGGTGCATCAGCCGCCAGTTGTGGTGGGGACACCAGATTCCGGTGTTTTATCTGGCCGACGGAAGTTTTGTTGTTGCTGAAACTCCTCAACAGGCATTGGAACTTGCCAAATCGAAAACAGAAAATGCAAACCTTTCTTTATCGGATTTAAAGCAGGACGAAGATGCGCTCGACACCTGGTTTTCGAGCTGGTTGTGGCCGATTTCGGTTTTCGACGGAATTCGTGACCCTGAAAATGACGAAATAAAATATTACTACCCCACCACCGATTTGGTAACTGCACCCGATATTATTTTCTTCTGGGTGGCCCGAATGATTATTGCCGGTTACGAATATCGCAATGAGTTTCCCTACAAAAACGTCTATTTCACAGGAATGGTGCGTGATGCACAACGTCGGAAGATGTCGAAATCGCTGGGTAACTCACCCGACCCGCTCGAACTGATTGCCAAATACGGCGCTGACGGAGTTCGCGTTGGAATGTTACTTTGTTCACCTGCAGGTGGTGATTTTGTTTTCGACGAAAGTCTGCCGCAACAGGGAGCAGGATTTGCCACCAAAATATGGAATGCTTTCCGCCTGGTGAAAAACTGGGAAGTGGATTCAAATATTGAACAACCTGAACATTCAAAATTAGCGATCGAATGGTTCAGAAATAAACTGGTCGAAGTGGTTCAGATACTCGATGAGCAGTTTACGCAATTCCGCATTTCTGAGGCATTGATGACTGTTTACACCACAGTTCGCGACGAGTTCTCTGGCTGGCTGCTGGAAATTGTTAAACCGGCCTACCAAAAACCTATCGATGCAAAAACCTACAACGAATTGGTTGAACTTTTCGACCAAATGCTGCGGCTGATGCACCCGTTTACACCATTTATCACCGAAGAAATCTGGCAAATGCTTACCGAACGTAAACCGGGCGAAAGTATTATGATTAGCCAGATTCCGAAATCTGTAAAATATGATGCTGATTTACTATCCGCTTTTGAAAATGTGAAGGAGGCAGTTTCAGGATTACGAAAGGT
>DATITY010000126.1:0-6652 GCA_035467235.1 Draconibacterium sp.
CAGAAGTATAAATACCGGCGAACATGGTTGTAAATTCTGGTGGTTCGAATATGGTGGCCGCCGCGACACGGTTTACGAAACCGAAGAAATTAAATGGGAACTCTGGAGTGTGGTGTATGGCGTTTGGGATTACATTAAAAACTCGGGCAATTTTCCGGATGCTGAGAATCTTACTTTGGAATGGGTTGGAACAATCCCCGGAAAACGCGAAAGCCGCCGTTTCGAAGGTCATTATATGCTTAGGCAGCAGGATGTTGTGGAACAAACACATTTTTACGATGCCGTTTCCTTTGGCGGCTGGGCCATCGACTTGCATCCTGCCGATGGCGTATTTTCCAAACTTCCGGGCTGTAATCAATATCATTCAAAGGGAATTTACGAAATACCGTACCGTTGTTTCGTTAGTAAGGACATTAAAAACCTGTTTATAGCAGGACGACTGATTT
Organism: Draconibacterium sp.; assembly: GCA_035467235.1. Taxonomy (GTDB): domain Bacteria; phylum Bacteroidota; class Bacteroidia; order Bacteroidales; family Prolixibacteraceae; genus Draconibacterium. The sequence goes on from DATITY010000126.1 coordinate 447, forward strand.
CTGCATCGCATGTTGCTTTCGGTTCAACGCGTGTAATGGCAACTTCGGGTCACGGTGGACAGGTAGTTGGTATGGCAGCGGCTTTGTGTCTAAAGTCGGGACTTCAACCTGCCGGTTACATTGATTCACAAAAAATAAAAGAACTTCAGCAGTCTTTAAACCTGATGGGACAAAGTATTCCCCGAATTCCGATTGATTCTGCTGAAAACTCTGCAATCACTGCAAAAATTGAGGCATCCAGTGAACTTGTACTTGCTCAGATTCCTTTTAACGGGCAATGGCTTGCACTCGATTCATCTGCCGGACAACTTCTGCCATTAAAGAAAAACACCGCATACACTTTTGAATTTTTGTTTGAAGCGGAAAGTTCAACCACGCTTGAAGTGGAATTGCAAACCAGCTCGAAAATACAAAACTACACACCTGATATTTTAATTGAAAAACAAACTATTGCGCTGGAAAAAGGTGAGCATAAAGTGACGGTTTCGTTTAAGAACACTTTGAAAGAAGATCAATATGCATTTATTATTTTCAGAAAAAACCCGGAAGTAAAAATCAGATGCAGCCAGCAGCGGATTACAGGAGTAGTATCAGTTTTCAACAAAACCAATCCTGCCGTAAATAACTTCGGAAAACAGATTCCGCCTGAAAACAGCGGCTTCGATACTTTTGAATTCTGGTGCCCGATGCGCCGACCTAAAGGAGAGAATATTGCGATGAATATAACTCCTGCGCTGGATTGTTTTTCGGTAGGGAACCTTGTTAATGGTTTTACCCGTCCATACATTCAACCCAATGCGTGGGTGGCCAGCATTGATAATGATTCCCCGATTCTCACTCTCAGTTGGGACAGTGAGCAAACCATAAAATCTGTTACCCTCTTTCTGGATACCGATTACGATCACCCAATGGAGTCGTCACAAATGGGTCATCCCGAAGATGTTATGCCCTTTGTAGTGAGGGATTTCTCTGTTTTCAACGAAAAAAACGAGTTGCTGTTCGATGTAAAAAACAATCACCAAACAATAATTCCCCTCAACGATGGAGTTGAAAAAAATTGCAGCAAGCTGATATTCAGACTTAAAAAAACGGTGATGCATGTTCCCGTTTCAATATTTCAGATTCAAATTAATAGTTCAATTCAATAATCTAATTTAAAATTTATGAGAAGAACAATTTTTCTAATCGTCCTTATTTTTTCCTGTTCAGTTGCTTTTGGACAGGGAAAAACAGTAACAGGAACCGTTTCAGATGAAGCTTCAGGACTTTTGCCTGGTGTAAATGTTGTTGTGAAGGGAACCACTGTTGGCGCAATAACAGATGCCAACGGTAAGTTCAGTATTAATGTTCCGCAGGGGTCAACAAAACTACTTTTTTCGTTTATCGGTTTCGAACCATTGGAAATAGATGTTTCAGGAATGGAAACAGTGGATGTAAAAATGAAGGTGTCAACCATTGGGCTTGAAGAGGTTGTGGCAGTTGGTTACGGAACTCAAAAGAAAATTAACCTGACAGGTTCAATTGAATCGTTGAAAGGCGAGTCGCTTGCCAAGAGAAATACGGTTCAGACTTCGCAGGCACTGCAGGGAATGGCGGCTGGTGTAACCATAACGGCGAACAATGGCAAGCCGGGAAAAGAGGGAACAACAGTCCGTATCCGAGGTATTGGCACTATTAACGATAACAATCCGCTGGTATTGATTGACGGGGTATCGTCTTCGATTGACGCCATTGATCCAAACGACATCGAAAATATGTCAATCCTGAAAGATGCTGCTTCATCGTCCATCTATGGATCACGCGCTGCCAATGGTGTAATTCTGATTACTACCAAACGCGGGAAAACCGATAAAGTAAGTGTAACTTACAAAGGTTCTGTTGGTTTTACAACGCCATTGGAAATTCCCAAAAATGCATCTGCATGGGACTATATGACCGCGTATGATGAAGCAAACGGTAACGACCTTCGCAACGACCAGGGTGTTCCGGGTGGATTTATTTATGGACCCGAAAAGATTAATGCCTCAAAAAATGCAACAGATCGCGATGCTTATCCAAACTCTGATATGATGAGGGAAACCTGGAAGAGTACAGCCGCCCAGACACAGCAATACCTCGGCTTTTCGCTGGGTAATGATAAGATAAAATCCAATACCTCAATTAACTATACCTGGCAGGATGCGCACGTCCCAAACTCTGTTTATACTCGTTATGGCATCCGTTCCAACAACAGTTACGCAATGAACAAATTCATCGAATTTGGTTTCGATTTGTCTGTCAGGAATACGGATATAAAGGATGCCGCCGGAAGTACCCTAATTGAAGGACTCATGAGGCAACCAGCTATTTATCAAACGCGTTATTCCAATGGTATCTGGGGTTCAAGCTATGCTGGGACACCACATGCAATGCAATATATCTATGATGGATTGGTAATGCGGACTGAAAACTGGCAGGAAACAATTACCAAGATAAGCACTACAATAACTCCTTTTACAGGTATGAAGTTAGACTTTTCGTATGCGCCAAAATTTTCTTCAGCCAGTTTTAAAGATGTTAACAAAACAACTTATGTTTACGATTATAAGACTGGTCTCCCGATTCTGGGGCCGGTAGGCGCTTATCAAAGCTTTGCGACAATTGGCGAAACAAGGGAAAAAACCCGGGAAGATGACATTAACATTCTTATGAATTACAACACATCTTTAGGAGACCATGATATTACTGCATTGGGTGGTTTCCAGTATTTAACCAATACTTTCAACAACTTGTATGCTTACAGGCAAGGAAATAACTTTCAGCAATTCGAACAGATAAATTCTTTTGACCCCACAGGAATGACCAATAGTGGTAATACAAACGAATGGGCTTTGATGTCGTATTTCGGCCGTTTGAATTATGGTTATGCAGGTAAATATCTGTTTGAAGCCAACATTCGTTACGATGGTTCTTCGCGTTTTGCCAATGGTTATAAATGGGGACTTTTCCCGTCTTTCTCCGGAGCATGGCGATTCTCATCTGAATCTTTTATGCAGGATGTAACGTGGTTAACCAATGGCAAATTGCGTGCTTCCTGGGGTGAATTGGGTAATCAGCAGGGACTGGGTTCCAATTATCCTTTTGCACTCACAGTGGCAACCAATCAATACACTGTTTTTGGCGGCACTTTAAACCCCGGTTATGCCCCTGTAAATTATGCGCTGAATGATATTACCTGGGAGTCAACCCAAATGATTGATTTTGGGATTGACTTATCTTTCTTTGAAAATAAACTCGATTTTACATTCGACTGGTACAAAAAAGATACCCGCGATATTTTGCTGAATATTGCAATTCCAGGCGTAATGGGATATGCCAATTCACCTAAACAAAATGCCGGATCAGTTGAAAATAAAGGTTGGGATATGACTATTTCACACAGCAATACCAAGGGAGATTTCTATTACAAGATCACTGGTATTTTGTCGGATGTGCATAATAAGATTACTGAATTTGGCGGACTGCCACCGCAGGTAAGTGGCGTGCATGTGCGGCAGGTGGGTGATCCTATTGATGCCTTATATGGTTATGTGTCTGACGGTTTCTTTAGCTCATTTGCTGAAGCCCGTGCTCATCCGGTTGCTCAATTCGGAAAATTGCAGGGAGGTGATATACGGTATATCGACCAGTTAACAATTGATACCAACGGAGATGGCGTAATGGATGCCGGCGATAATAAAATTACCGGTACCGACCGTGTAGTTCTGGGTAATCCAATTCCACGTATGACCTATTCTTTGGATTTATTTACTGAATACAAAGGATTCGACTTAACTGTGTTTCTGCAGGGTGTTGGTATTCGTGATGGTTATGTTTCCGGTTGGCTGGCATATCCGTTCGCAAATGCTTCAACGCTTTTAGAGCAGCATCTTGACCGCTGGAGTGAAGCAAATCCGAATCCAAATGCAGCTTATCCGCGTTTGTCTATCAATCAGCATTCAAACAACACGCAGGCATCTTCCTTCTGGCAGGTTAGCGCCGCTTATTTTCGTCTGAAAAACGTTCAGTTAGGCTATGCTTTACCCGCTGAAATACTGAAAAATAAAAATATTGCAGGAGTTCGTTTTTATGCCAACGCAAATAATTTATTTACAAAAAGTAATATGCCATTGGGTATGGATCCTGAATCGCCAGAAACTGTTCAGAACAGTTATCCGCTTATTGCAACATACACCTTTGGCGTGGAAGTGAAATTTTAATGTGTTTAATAATGATGAAAATTAATTACAATATGAAAAAGTATTTAACATTTATAGTTTTGATGGTGTTTCTGTTGGTTTCCGGTTGTGATGAACCAATAGAACTCTATCCGCTGGATGTCCCTGCAGCCGGAAATTTTTATACCAATGAAACAGAAATACAAGGCGGGGTAAATGCATGTTATTCTTTCGTTGTGGCAAGCAACAACGGATATTTGTCTCCTGAATTTAGTTGGGATGCACTGTCTGATATTGTATTTATCCGCGGTGGCGGTTTTGCCCAGGATATTATAATGTCGGTTACAGATTTTAAGAATGGTTATTTCAGAACTTTGTGGCTTAATATGTATCAGGGAATTGGCCGCTGCAACCTGATGCTCCAAAAGATTGAAGAAAACAAGGACAAAATAACTCCTGATAAGTTAAAACAATTCCAGGGAGAGGTTTACTTCCTTCGCGCTTATTATTATTTACGTCTGACCAATATGTTCGGCGATGTTGTTTACCTCGATAAACCCGTTACATCTGTAGCCGAAGGAAAGTCAGTAATACGGACTGCAAAGGCAGAAGTTGTGAAGAAAATTTATGTAGACTTTGATAAATCAGCCGAGTTACTGGCAGCCTCTACGGTAAAAACATTAGGCCGTGCAACCTGGGGCGCTGCAATGTCATACAAAGCGCGTGCTGCCTTGCAAAACAACGATTGGGCAACTGCCGCCGCCGCCGCTAAATCGGTAATCGATTCGAAAAAATACAGTCTGATGCCGAGTTACGCCACTTTATTTACCGAAGCCGTTCTCAATGATGCTGCCAACACAGAGCAGATATTTACACAGGGTCATTTGGTCACGGCAAATAATGCCACACCTTTTGCCCAATATACAAGTGCCCATTCAGTGCCCGGTGGTTATACCACCATTGTTCCCACGCAGAATATGTTGGATTCTTACCATTGTACCGATGGTTTAGACATCAGCAAGTCGCCTTTGTATGATAAGTCAAATCCTTATGCCAACCGCGATCCCCGTATGAAATACTCATTTGTAATTCCGGGAGATATGTGGAACGGTTATATTTACGATACACGTAAAGACAAACCTACCACTTTGAATGCTGCGGGTGCAGAAGTTAAGAACCTTGATAGTTATAACTCTACAGAATTTACCTCATTTACAGGTTATATGGTACGTAAATATTACGATTTTAAATATGCTGCCAAACTTACCCAGTGTGAGAATCCTTTTATGCTCTGCCGTTATGCTGAAGTGCTGTTGACTTATGCCGAAGCAAAAATTGAACTCAACCAGATTGATGACGATTGTATTGCTGCAATAAACCTGGTTCGTGGCCGGGCTGATGTGAATATGCCGGCTGTTGTAGCATCAGGTCAGGCAGAAATGAGAAGGATTGTTCGAACTGAGCGAAAAGTGGAATTGTGGAACGAAAACCTGCGCTGGCAGGACCTTCTTCGCTGGAAACGTGCTGAGGTGGTTTTAACCCGACCTATTTTTGGAAGACCGGTTTTGGGTGATCCAAGTGGATATAAACCGGTTACTTTTGATGAATATGGCGATCCTGTATATGATTATGCTTCTTATGTTCCTCACCCGTCAACCGATTATCGTATTTTAATAAGAACGAACTTCAATAAGAACCGTGATTATTTATGGCCGATTCCTGAAACGGAATTAAGTTTAAATCCGGGATTAGGACAAAATCCGGGATGGTAATACACTTAAATGCAACTTGTTTTTCATAGATATATATTAGTTTTAGTTTTTTAGATTTGTAAGGTTAGTTTCTGAAAGGCTGGTTTTTTAAAGCCATCCTTTTTTTCAAAAAACAGAAGGGAATGAAGAAACTTGTAATATTTTCGTTATTTGTGATTGTGCTTGCAACTTGCACTATTCCGCAGAAAAAAGAGTTGGTTCCTACCGGGGAGTTGGATCTCCAATCGATGATCCAACC
>DATITY010000127.1:0-28176 GCA_035467235.1 Draconibacterium sp.
CCCAAACTTTGAGCGGGATGGCCGCCAATGCACCGGAAAGTGTGAGAGCAGAAGTAACCAGGGCACTCGATACGACCCAGATTGCCGGAGGGCTTGAGCTGCCAACCGCAGGGTCAGTAAGTGATGACAACTCCAACGGCAGTGGTTTCGATGGCATTAAAACAACAAACGCAAACAAAAGATATTTATAGAACATTCAATTAAATTTCGAGGGGCAAAAGTAGAAATATTATCGGTTGAATTTATTGGGATGCTCATTACAAATTGCTTAATCATACGATTTAAAGCATGTTATTCATTCTGATTTAAAATTGATTCATATTAAACATGGTTGAAACGAAAAAAGACTTTTGAATCACTTTTTACCGTTTAAAATACCAACCACAGATTCATCCAAACAGTTAAATTTCAAGTAATTACTTATTCGCACATTGTAGTATTTCAACATTTACGCATTCCTAATACACATCCTGTTGAAATCGTTTTTCGCGTTTCAGCTTTTTCACGTATTCTTCAGCTTTTTCAATGCTCACGCCACCTTGTGTTTTAATAATCTCGAGCAGTGTTTTGTTTACATCTTTTGCCATCGATTTCATATCGCCGCACAAATAAAAATGAGCGCCATCTTCGAGCCATTTATATATTTCCTCTTTATTTTCCAAAAGTTTGTGTTGCACATAAATTTTTTCTTCCTGATCGCGGGAGAAAGCCACTTCCATTTTTTCAAGATGGTTCGATTTAAGCCATTTTTGCCATTCAACCTGGTATAGAAAATCGCTCTGCAAACTGCGATCGCCAAAAAAGAGCCAGGTGTTGCCAATTTTATCTTCAATTTCGCGTTGTTGCAAAAATGCCCGATACGGTGCAACTCCGGTACCTGCGCCAACCATTATGATTTTCGAACCATTCAGTGGAAGTTTAAACGATGGATTTTTTTCGATGTAAACCGGAACCTGATCGTCGATTTCGATATTGTCGGCCAGATGCGACGAGCAAGCTCCATTGCGCAGCCTGTTTTTACGTTCATAACGTACAACAGAAACGGTGGCATGAACTTCGTCGCCCACATTTGCCTGGCTTGACGAAATTGAATACAGCCGCGGTGGCAATTGCCGCAGTACTTCAATCAGTTTATTCGGATTCCAGTCGAACGGATAATCTTCCAGAATATCCAGCAAATCGTGCCCATAAAGATATTCATCGAGAAGTTTGTCATCGTTCAGCAATTTACCCAACTCAGGGTGATTTGTTTTTTCGTAATATTTTTTAACCGTATCAAAAGTTAAAACCGTGATTTCAAGGTGGTGCGAAAGTGCTTCCCTTAAGCTCATATCGCCTGCTTCGAGTGTAACAATGTATTCAGGATCGAAACCTGTTTTTTGCAGAATCTGTCCAACAAGAGATTCCGGATTTACAGCAAAAATTCCGACTGAGTCACCGGGTTCGTAAGTTAAGCCAGAGTCTTCCAGCGAGAGTTCGAGATGATAAACTTCCTTGTCTGAATCGTGGCCTGTAATTTTTACCTTTTCAAGCACAGTTGCCATGTAAGGATTTTTCTTTGAGTATTCTTCTGTAACCGTTGAAACAGGAGCAGAAGAAATTAGCGAATTTGCTGATTGTGATGCGGACACCAGATTCAACAGAAAATTATTCATCCAGATTTCAGCGCTCACTTCATAGTCGACATCGCATTTTACAAGGGGAGCTACTCTGAAACCGCCCTGACTTTTGATAGCTGCATCAATATCCTCGCCGGTTTTGCAAAAATGTTTGTATGATTTATCGCCAAGCGCCAATACCGAAAAGTTCAGTCTTTCTAGTTTTGGGGCACGTTTGCCGGTAACAAATTTATAAAAATCGCCGGCCATATCTGGCGGGTCACCTTCACCGTGAGTGCTGACAATAATGGCAATATTTTCTTCTTCGCCAATTTTTTTTGTGTTGTAATCGTACATGTTAAACACAGTAGCCGAAATATTTTTATTGGCAGCTTTTTCTGCCAGTTTTTCGGCAAGTGCGTGTGAATGTCCCGTTTCTGATCCATAAAGAATAGTAAGTTTCGCCACTGCTTCAGTTTCTGCGATTGAATCGGACACAGATACCGAACCACCAGAAATACCTGATAACCGGCCTTCTAAAAAGCCGTGCAGCCAGATAAGCTGCTCTTTTGTAACATCTTTTATCAATTCGTTTAAAGCGGTCCGCTGCTTGTCATTTAGCGGATTTGTTCTCATTGTCATAACAAATAAATTATTTCAATAATAATTATCTTAAAATTTCGACTTTTAATTTTATCGGGCAAAACTATTAAAACCTTGTTCTTTTCGCACTTTATTTCAGACATTATTTTTAATGAATCTTAATAAGCGAAAAATACGAAAATTGTTCACCCGGTGGAAAAGAAAATTAGAATACCCTTGACACATTAGTACAAGTGATAAAAAAACTTAAATAAATTCCCGATTGCACCAAAATCTTTTATATGAGCAACTTAATTCATTGAAAAAGTAAGATTCCTTTAGTGATATTTTTCGTTAAATCACTTGTAAAAACGACCCTTGCAAACACTGAACCGCTTAACTTTTTAACTAATTATTACCTCTCTTGGATGTTAATAAATTATTACTATTTTTGGTGGCCTTTCTCAAAAAAAACAGACCAAAAGGGAATAAAAACAAATAAAAACTAATACATCATGAAAGTTTATAAAACTGATCAGATTCGGAACATTACCTTAATAGGGAATGCCGGCAGTGGGAAAACCACCCTTGTTGAAGCTATGCTTTTCGAGGGTGGAGTAATAAATCGCAGAGGTGAAGTAACCGCGAAAAACACAGTTTCAGATTTTACTCAAATTGAACAGGATTACGGGAACTCTGTTTATCCTTCGCTTTTATATACCGAATTCAGTGGTAAAAAAATAAATATCATTGATGCTCCCGGAATGGACGATCTTTGTGGCGGTGTTGTTTCTTCGTTGTATGTTACCGGACTTGGATTATTAACGATAAATACAACCAGTGGCGTGGAAGCCGGTACTGAGAGTGCAGCCCGTCATGCAGATAATGCAGGAACTCCGTTAGTACTTGTATTCAACCAGTTGGACCACGATAATTCAAATTACGAATCGTCATTGGAACAGTGCAGAAATTCATTCGGAAATAAAGTAACCGTCGTTCAGTACCCGGTTGATGCCGGTCCCGGTTTTTCTTCGATTATTGATGTATTGAAGATGAAAATGTACAAATATGGCAAAGATGGCGGAAAACCTGAAGTTTTGGATATTCCTGCTTCTGAAAAGGATAAAGCTGAAGAACTGCACAACCAGTTAATTGAAATGGCTGCTGAGAACGAAGAATCTTTGATGGAGCTTTATTTTGATCAGGGTACTTTATCGGAAGATGATATGCGAAAAGGCATAAAACTGGGAATGCTGGACAGAAGCGTTATTCCTGTATTTTGTGTTTGTGCAAAGAGAAATATTGGTGTTGGCCGTTTACTTGAGTTTTTATGCAATGTTGCACCGGCGCCAAACGAAAAGAAAATGTGCCCGATAATTAGTGGCCAGCCCGTAAAAATGGAAGAATCAGGAAAACCTTGTTTGTTTGTTTTCAGGACTTCATTTGAATCACACGTCGGTGAAATTACTTACTTTAAAGTAATGTCGGGCAAAATAACTGAAGGGCTCGATTTAATAAACACTACAACAGGAAATAAGGAAAGGCTTTCTCAGATATTTGTTTCGGCAGGTAAAAACCGCGAAAAAGTGGAAGAACTGGTTGCTGGCGATATTGGTTGTACAGTTAAATTGAAGGATACAAAATACAACCAGACACTGGCAACAAAAGACGCTGACACAAAATTCCAGCCCATTAAATTCCCTCTTCCAAGAATTACAGTTGCCATGAAGGCAAAAAGTGAATCGGATGATGAAAAAGTTGGTGAAGTATTAAATAAAATGAGACTGGAAGATCCAACATATATTATTGAATATTCAAAAGAATTAAAACAGTTACTCGTTCAGGGACAGGGAGAATATCACCTAAATGTTCTGAAATGGTATTTCGACCATGTATATAAAATTGAACTTGATACCTTTGCCCCAAAAATTCCATATCGCGAAACCATTACAAAACCAGCCCAGGCTGATTACCGTCATAAAAAACAATCTGGTGGTGCAGGCCAGTTTGGCGAGGTACACATGATTATCGAACCATTCGAGGAAGGTTCGCAACCAAAAACAATGTTCAAGTTTGGCGATAAAGAGCAAAAACTTTCTGTGCGCGATATCCAGGAACATACACTTCCATGGGGTGGAAAATTAATTTTCTGTAACTGTATTGTTGGTGGTTCGATTGATGCACGTTTTATGCCTGCCATTTTGAAAGGAATTATGGAAAAAATGGAAGAAGGGCCACTAACCGGTTCGTATGCCCGCGACATCAGAGTTTATGTTTACGACGGGAAAATGCATCCGGTTGACTCAAACGAAATCTCTTTCAGACTTGCAGGAAGAAATGCATTCAGCAAGGCTTTTAAAAATGCCGGTGCAAAAATTCTCGAGCCCATTTATAATCTGAATGTTTGGGTACCATCCGACAGAATGGGTGATGCGATGAGTGATTTGCAGGGACGACGTGCCGTTATTATGGGAATGGGATCTGAAAAAGGTCTCGAAAAAATTACAGCAAAAGTTCCACTGAAAGAAATGTATAAATACACTACTTCGGTAAGTTCCATTACCGGTGGACGTGGATTATTTACACTCGAATATGACAATTACGAAAAAGTACCTGCCGATGTACAGGAAGAACTGCTGAAAGCATACGCTGAAGAGCAGGAAGAGGAATAGAAATTTTCTAATCCATTTTACTATATTCTAATCTGAAGTCCCGATTCCTGTGAGCCGGGGCTTTTTTTTGCTCTCCATTAAAATTTTGGTAATTGTTAATTGAGACTTAATATCAATTGATTGGACACTTTTTTGTAAATTGCATCAACCTAAAAATTATTTCAATGAATACCAACTTTAGCCAACCGCTCTCGAATGGTTTTGAACGAATGAAAAAAGCACTTTTTCAACCATTTGATATTTCAAAATGGATTAACATTGGATTTACGGCATTTCTGGCCGGATTAACCGATTGTAACAGGGGAGGCGGTGGTGGAGGAAATTCAGGAAGCAAAATCAGTGATGTTAATTGGGATGAATTCTTTTCATTCCCCGAAACTTCCTGGAACTGGCTTGTTTCTCATCCACTTTGGTTCAGTTTGATAATTACCGGAGTGATTCTCCTGTTTGTTATAGCTGTAATGTTGAGTTGGTTAAGTTCCCGTGGTAAGTTTATGTTTTTAGATAATGTAGTAAACAACCGTGATGAAGTGGTAAAACCCTGGAATGAATACTGCAAACAGGGCAACTCACTCTTTTGGTGGCAATTTGTTTACGGATGGCTTGTATTTGCAGTTTTTATCCTGTTCTTTGTTTACAGTTTTGGCATCTTTAAAAATATACATAATGGACTAATTCCTGAAGTTGCAAAATTTGGTTTTATTTTCGGCATAATTTTGACGTTTATTTGCCTGTTGATTGTAACCAGCTATATTTCACTGTTCCTAACCGATTTTGTTGTTCCCCTAATGTATAAACACCATGTGTCTGCTACAAAAGCGTGGTCGGGATTTCTAAGACTTTTTGTGAATAACATGGGGAGTTTTATCGTTTATGGCCTCTTTATTTTTGTCTTGGGTATTGCCGTTGCTATCGGTGTAATATTTCTGGCAGTTCTGACTTGTTGTATTGGGCTGTTAATAATAATGATTCCTTTTGTTGGAGCTGTAATTTTACTTCCTGTAAGTTATACTTTCCGTGCTTTTAGTATTGAATACTTAGCCACTTTTGGCGATGAGTTTAACTTAAATTCAAAAAATAACGAAGATCAAAACGAAGCGATAATTCTTACCTGAAATCTCAGTCCTTATCCCTGAAAAGATGGAAAAACCCGTGAGCTCGTCTGCGCTCACCATCGCGACCTTCGCCAACAACAGAATAATAATAAACACCGGGACTCGCGTAACGGCCTCCCATTAACCGGCCATCCCAAACGGTTTCTGTCCAGGTTCCTTCAAAACCGCGAACATCACCACTTTCCCAGTAATGCACTTTTTTCCCCCAACGATTGAAAATATCTATTTCTATACTTTGCATCGACCAGAATTTTACTACAAATTCGTCGTTGGTGCCATCGCCATTTGGCGTAAATACATTTGGTACAGCAATAAAAGAAGAATCAACAACAATATAATCATCCAGATACACAGTATCGACACAAACCGTTTGACCTGTTATTTTTTTCGATACAAGTTTTACCATGTAAGCGCCGGAATATTCATAGGTATAAACCGGCGCATCATCATAAGCCACTTCCATAATACTGTCAACCGGCGAAGTGGAGCCTTCCGATTCTTCTTTTATATCATCCAGATCGCGAAATAAAAACCATGTATAACCGCCGGGAGTGCCATTTTCGGAGTTATTTGTAAAAGTTACAGTCAGCGGGGCTTCTCCGTTTTGCTTATCTATCGAAAAATCGGCTTTTGTAACTAATGAAGTATATGTAACAACTGATGTACCCTCACATGTGAATTTATCAAAAACCCTGAAAGTATATTCAGTATCTTTTGCCGGAGGATCGAAAACCTGCGGATTTAATACAGCCGCAATAATGTCATCCCCTGTTTTCCACTGTACTCTTAAATCTTTATTTAATTCAACTTCGGAATTATTAGCCAAATCAAAATACTTCAAAATTGCCGTGGTATATTCACCTGTCAACTTAAACCAGTCGCAGTTCGATTCGGTGATTGCTGCTCCCGCTGTAAACCAATCGTTAAATACCCAGGCCCGTTCAATAAAAGTATTTTCTCCCTGTGTAATTGTTACCCGGTAGCAGCCATCCGATAATCCCGTAATAGTTGAACTTGGATCATCCTTACTTTCAGAAAAATAAAATTCAAACGCCGCAGAACCGGAATTGTACTTTTCCCACAAAAATGTTTTAGTACCTGTCCAGCTGGTATTTGCCTGTAAAACGCCAATTGCGGCGTCTTCTGTTTGTGCGCAAAAAACATAAATACTGTCGGTTTCGTTAAAAACCGGATAATTTGTTTTGTCAGATCCGGATGCACCGGGAGCAGAAATCTGAGCACCTGAAAATTCCGGAATCAGCATCATCAATACTAAAATGATAAAATACAAAAAGGTTTTGATATTCATAAAAACAACCATTTGAGCTACAATATTAACGTATAATTTTTATTTAATTGTTTGCAGCAATACAAAAATCTGTTTTGCCGGGGATTTTTAGAACACTTATAATATTGTTAATAAAACGCTACGCTAAAACAAATGAATGCATTGAACATCTTTTACTTTTGCTTTTTTTAATTGAATAACCTATTTATTGTGCTCGATTACTTAAAGGAATTAAATAAAGCCCAGTACGAAGCTGTTGTACGTACCGAAGGACCAGCATTGATCATTGCCGGCGCCGGTTCAGGAAAAACGCGTGTTTTAACCTACAGGATTGCACATTTGCTGAAACAGGGAGTCCGTCCATCGACAATTCTGGCGCTTACTTTCACCAATAAGGCAGCCCGAGAAATGAAGGAAAGGATTGCTGCCGTGGTCGGCGAAAATATGGCCCGCTATTTATGGATGGGAACTTTTCACAGCGTTTTTGCACGCATGTTGAGAACCGAACACGAAATTATTGGATACCCTTCGAATTTTACCATTTACGACAGCTCCGACAGTAAAAGCCTGATAAAAACAATCATAAAAAGCTTCGGATTGGACGATAAAACGTACAAACCGGGTGTTGTTGCAGGGAGAATTTCGATGGCCAAAAACAACCTGATAACCCCAAACGTTTACGCAAACAATGAAGAAATCAGGCTGGATGACAAAAACATGAGAATGCCTGCCATTTCTGAAATTTACAAGGAATATGTAAAACGTTCATTTCTCTCGGGTGCGATGGACTTTGATGATTTGCTCTTAAAAACAAACCTGCTTTTCCGCGATCATCCCGAAATTCTGCAAAAATACCTCGATCGGTTTGATTATGTTTTGGTTGACGAATACCAGGATACAAACTACGCTCAATACCTGATTGTTAAAAGGCTGGCTTCGAAAAATAACAATATCTGCGTGGTTGGCGACGATGCGCAAAGTATTTACTCGTTTCGGGGCGCCAGGATTGAAAATATCCTGAATTTCAAAATCGATTATCCGGAACATAAAATTTTTAAACTCGAACAAAATTACCGTTCCACACAAACCATTGTAAACGCGGCAAACAGCATTATTTCGAAAAATAAAAAGCAGATTCCGAAAACTGTTTTTTCCGAAAAAGAACATGGGAAACCCATCAAAGTTTTTTCGGCGTTAACCGATAATGAAGAAGGTTTTATGGTGGTTCAGGAAATAGCCGAAACCCAATTGCGCGACCATTACAAAAACTCAGATTATGCAATTTTGTACCGGACAAATGCACAATCGAGAATTTTCGAGGAAGCACTCCGTAAAAGAAATATTCCTTATAAAATATATGGTGGACTGAGTTTCTACCAACGCAAGGAGATAAAGGATTTACTTGCATATTTTCGTTTAACGGTCAATCCGGCTGATAATGAAGCATTGAAACGAATCATAAATTTTCCTGCTCGGGGAATTGGTGCAACCACCCTCGAAAAACTAGAGGACACAGCTGTTGCCAATGACACTTCAATTTGGAAAATCATCGAAAATTTAAGTTCGAAAAATGAGGCTGGCTTAAACAAAGGAACTATAACAAAAGTGTTGAATTTTGGAAACACCATCCAAAAATACAGAATAATTTCTGAAGAAAACGATGCTTTTCATGCTGCTAAAATCATCGCAGAAGATTCCGGAATCCTCGTTGAACTTCATAACGACAAATCACCCGAAGGAGTTAGCCGTTTCGATAATATTCAGGAATTATTAAACGGTATTCAGGAGTTTAGTCTGAATGCAATGGAAACAGGCGAACCTGCCAAACTGGGAAATTACCTGGAAGATGTGGCGCTTTTAACCGATCAGGATAATGATAAGGACGAGGACCGCGATAAGGTAACGTTGATGACCGTCCACTCGGCAAAAGGTCTTGAATTCAAAAATGTATTCATAGTTGGTATGGAAGAAAACCTTTTTCCCTCGCAACGACAGGGCGAAAAACAAACTGACGAAGCGCTTGAAGAGGAACGCCGGTTGTTTTACGTTGCGCTGACCCGTGCAAAGGAAAACGCATGGTTTACATATGCCAACCAGCGTTACCGCTGGGGAAACCTTGACTTTTGCTCACCCAGCCGGTTTTTGGAAGAGTTGGATGAACAGTATTTGGACCAAAACAGTTTTTCAGGTTTTCAACAAAGTTTCAGAAATAAGACTTCATTTAACACCGAGGCATCAAGACCACAGTGGAACAGACAAATAATTGCACCGGGGATAAAAACAATACGGGAACAAAACATTTTTGGCAAAAAACTCGTTTCGTTAAGAGAATCAGATGAACAAACATCATTTGCCGGCGATGACCCATTGAAAATACAGTCGGGAATGACAGTTGAACATCAGCGCTTCGGAGAGGGAAAAGTGTTGAAAATTGAAGGGGAAATGCCAAATATTAAAGCAACCATATTTTTTCAAAGCTCCGGACAAAAGCAGTTGTTACTGAAATTTGCAAAACTTAAAATCAAAGGATAACAGAAGGTTTCGAATAAAAAATTGTGTATTGCGCGGAAATCATTAGTTTTGCAAAAAAAATCTTCAGAAAAATTCCTTACAGAACACCTTGCAATTAATTAGTTATCAAAAGAAAAATGGAAATGGATTACAATTCACAAAGAAAAAAACTTCCGCTGCCCGAGTACGGAAGGAATATACAAAATATGGTCGATTACCTGTTTACTATCGAGGATAAGGAAAAACGAAATCGCTCGGCACAGGTAGTAATCGATGTAATGGGAAATTTATACCCCTATTTGCGGGATGTTGCCGAGTTTAAACATAAACTTTGGGATCATCTGGCAATCATGTCCGATTTTAAACTGGATATCGATTATCCTTATAATCCGCCAACTCCTGATATTCTGACAGAGAAACCGAATATTGTTCCTTATGCACACAACAATATTAAATACAAGCACTACGGTTTTATTATGGAGTCGCTGATAAAAAAAACAACCGAATTCGAAGGTGAGGAAAAAGAATTTTTGGTTGAATTATTAGCCAACCACATGAAAAAATCTTATTTGGCCTGGAATAAGGATGGTGTGGATGACGACAAAATTTTCCAGGATTTAAGAGAACTTTCGAAAGGAAAACTAAATATCAGTAAAGAAGAAATTCAACTTGCCGACGTAAAATCCATAACAGCAACAGCGAAACCAAAAAAGAAAAAATTCAAAAAGAAATAACTCAATTAAACCTTTTCAATGTCATCATTCACAATCGAGGGTGGATGCAAGTTAACCGGTGAACTTGAACCACAGGGTGCAAAAAACGAAGCACTTCAAATTTTATGTGCAACACTTTTAACAAATCAGGATGTTCTGGTTGAAAATGTACCCGAAATAAGCGATGTGCTAAAACTCATCGAAATACTCGGGAGCATGGGTGTTGAAGTTGAAAAACTAAAAAAAGGAGCTTATCGTTTTAACGCTGCAAATGTAAATATCGATTTTCTGAAAAGCCCTGAATATGCTAAGAAAGCAGCCAGTTTGCGGGGTTCAATTATGGTAATTGGTCCGTTGCTTGCCCGCTTTGGACAAGGTTTTATTCCACAGCCCGGTGGCGATAAAATTGGCCGCAGAAGAGTTGACACACATTTTATCGGATTACAAAAACTGGGAGCTTCGTTTGAATTCGACGTAACAAAACAGTGGTATTCGGTAACAGCATCGAAACTTAAAGGCAGTTATATGCTTTTGGATGAAGCCTCCGTTACCGGAACGGCCAATATTTTAATGGCCGCCGTTCTTGCCGAAGGTACAACAACCATTTACAACGCAGCCTGCGAACCTTACCTGCAGCAGTTGAGTAAAATGCTTGTTTCGATGGGTGCTAAAATTTCAGGAATTGGTTCAAATTTGCTCACCATTGAGGGTGTAACCTCGCTTACCGGATGCACTCACCGCATATTGCCAGACATGATTGAGGTGGGCAGTTTTATTGGTTTGTCGGCAATGACTGATTCGGAAATCACGATTAAAAATGCTGGCATCGATCACCTTGGAATTATTCCGGCATCCTTCAGCCAGTTGGGAATTAAAATGGAGCAGGAAAACGATAATCTGATTGTGAAGGGGAACAGTTATTATGAAATTGAATCTTATATCGACGGCTCGATAATGACCATTTCTGATGCACCCTGGCCGGGACTGACACCCGACTTGTTAAGCGTATTTCTGGTAGTTGCCACACAAGCAAAAGGAAGTGTCCTTATTCATCAGAAAATGTTCGAAAGCCGTTTGTTTTTCGTTGACAAACTGATTGATATGGGCGCCCAGATAATTTTATGCGATCCACACAGGGCAACAGTAATCGGATTGAACCGGACACACTGTTTGAGAGGAACAAAAATGAGTTCGCCCGATATCCGCGCCGGAATTGCACTATTAATTGCAGCCATGTCGGCCAAAGGAAAAAGTGTTATTGAAAATATTGAACAAATCGATCGTGGTTATGAAAGTATCGATGAAAGATTGAACTCGCTTGGTGCCAAAATTACAAGGGATAGTAATTAGGAACGGTTTTTGTTTTCTCTAAACTTTTTTTACATCAAAAATGTTTTTAAACAATTTAAAATAGAATTATAAAAAAATGAAGAAATTAGTTTTAACCTTATCTGTTGTAATATTGGTAACCGGACTGTCAGTTGCCCAACAACTTGGTACTGACATTGGAAAAAAAGCACCCGAATTAACAGGAAAATCGCCTTCGGGAGAAACATTTAAACTATCTGATACAAAAGGAAAATTAGTGCTGCTCGATTTCTGGGCTGCGTGGTGTGGCCCGTGCCGCAGAGAAAATCCAACCGTTGTTGCTGCCTATAATAAATACAAAGACAAGAAATTTACAAATGGCAGCGGTTTTACAGTTTTTGGTGCATCACTCGATAAAACTGATGCTGACTGGAAAAAAGCAATTGAAACAGATAAACTTAGCTGGCCTTACCACATTAGCGATTTACAGGGCTGGAATTCAAAACACGCTGCCATTTATGGGGTTCGCAGCATTCCTGCAAATTATTTAATCGATGGTGAAGGTGTAATCATTGGTCGCAATTTACGTGGACCAGCGCTCGAAGCAGCACTCGAAAAATACCTGAAATAAAAAATAACGGCATATTTTATCCGTAAAATATTTCTGAACATTTCAAATTGACATTCATCTAAACGGTATGGGTGTCAATTTGTCGTTTATATTTGCATGGCAAAATTTTTGCAATGCTGCCATTGATAATTTCGAAACACAAATAACTTTTAGATCATTATATGTTTAATATGAGCAAAAAGAAAAAGGAAAATATGGCCGAAGAAATCAAGGAAACAACTGCAGAAGAAATCCAAAGCATTCAATCTGATGCAGAACCTGGGGAAGAGAAAGAAGAAACACACGCAGATGAAAATGCACATAAAAAAACGAAACATAAAAAAGATAAAAATGAAGTTCTTATACAGGAACTTGGTGAAAAACTTGCCGAAATAACTGATAAGCATTTGCGTTTACATGCCGAGTTCGATAATTTCCGCAGACGCACCCTGAAGGAAAAAGCCGAATTAATTAAATCGGGTGGAGAATCGGTACTGATAAACATTCTGCCAATTGTTGACGACTTCGAAAGGGCGCTCAATTCTTTAAAGGAAGTTTCTGACGATGATGCAGGAAAAAAAGGCACCCAGCTTATTTACAGCAAGTTCAGCGAGTTCTTAAAACAAAATAACATCAGGGAAATAGATGCCATTAACCAGGATTTCGATGTTGACCTTCATGAGGCTATTACAAAAATACCTGCTCCCGACGAAAATCTAAAGGGAAAAGTGGTTGACGTATTGCAAAAAGGTTATTTGCTTAATGATAAGGTAATCCGGTTTGCCAAAGTTGTAATCGGAGAATAACAGACTATTCAAAAAAAATGGCGAAAAGAGATTATTATGAAGTTCTGGAGGTGAGTAAATCTGCTTCACCCGAAGAAATTAAAAAAGCTTACCGTAAAAAAGCCCTACAATTTCACCCCGACAAAAACCCGGGGAATGCTGAAGCCGAAGAGAAATTTAAAGAAGCTGCTGAAGCATACGAAGTATTAAGCAATCAGGAGAAAAAACAAAGATACGATCAGTTTGGTCATGCTGGCGTTGGTGGTGCTTCCGGCGGTGGTTTCAGCGGTGGCGGTTTCCGCGATATTGAAGATATCTTTTCGTCATTTGGAGATATTTTTGGCGGTCATTTTGGCGGCTTCGGCGGATTTAGCGGAAGTTCCGGTCGTGGTGGCGGTGGACGAAGAGTGAGTCGCGGTTCAGATTTACGTGTAAAAGTGAGTCTCGATCTGAAAGAGATTCTGGAAGGTGTTGAAAAGAAAATCAAAGTTAAAAAATATGTAGCCTGCGACCATTGTAACGGTACCGGTGCCAAAAGCGGTTCAGCCTACTCCACCTGCGGAACCTGTCGTGGTTCTGGCCAGGTTACACGGATTGCAAATACTTTGCTGGGACAAATGCAAACCACCTCCACTTGCCCAACTTGTCAGGGCGATGGAAAAATGATAACCGAAAAATGTGTCCATTGTGCGGGAGAAGGCGTGGTTCGTGATGAAGAAGTTATCAGCATCAGAATACCAGCCGGAGTTGGAGAAGGAATGCAGCTCAATGTTTCAGGACGGGGAAATACTGGCAGGCGCGGTGGAATTAACGGTGATTTACTCGTTGTTATTGCCGAAGAAGAACACCCCGAATTAATTCGCGACGGAAATAACCTCATTTATAATCTCTTTCTTTCGTTCCCCGAAATTACACTGGGAACAACCGCCGAAATTCCAACCGCCGAAGGAAGAGTAAAAGTAAAAATTGAACCGGGAACCCAGCCTGAAAAAATACTCCGTTTGCGGGGCAAGGGAATTCCTGACGTAAATGGTTATGGCAAAGGCGATTTGCTGGTACGAATTCATGTCTGGATTCCTAAAAAACTGAATAGTGAAGAAAGAAGAATTTTGGAAAAACTGATGACATCACCCGGTTTTACTGAAGGGCCGTCAGCAGCTGAAAAATCTTTCTTTGAAAAAATGAAGGACATGTTTGAGTAAATCGGCATTTTGTTTTTTAAGTCTTTTTTTTTCTGACAAATCCCCGTTTAATTTAATTACTATTGATTATTTTTAAAACCAATATATATCAATATTCATTTATTAAACTAAAAATCATGAAAAAACTATTCATTCTTTTCTTCGCAGTGTGTTTTGCATTACCTGGTTTAGCAAAATTAGAAAACAAACAGGTTTTGGGTACCTGGAAATACAAGGTTGATACTGGCGACCAAGTTTTAACAGGCACATTAAAGTTTGCCGAAAAGGAAAACGCTCTGACGGTGGCTGTTGTTACCGGAGAAGGAGACGTTTTTCCGGTTACCAAAGTTGAAACAAAACCGGAAAATATTCTCTATTTTGAGATAAAGCTGGATAATGATTTAATTAAAGTTACTTTAAAAATGGATGGTGACAAATTCAAAGGAACCGGCTCGAATTACCAGGGAGAATTTGTTGTTACCGGAGAAAAACAAAAATAAATACTAATCAATTTAATTCAAAACTTATGAAAAAACTTTTTATCATTTTGATCATTTTAGGAATTACATCTTCTGTTTTTGCACAGTTAGATTCAAAACAGTTAATTGGAAACTGGAAATACAGTGTTGTTACCGACCAGGGTGATATGACCGGCGTTTTTAAATTTGTTGAAAATCAAGGAAAACTTACTGGTGATGTTATTACAAGCGATGGTTATACAATTCCTATAACAAAGATTGAGATGAAAGCAGAAAACAATCTTTATCTTGAAATTAAGACTGACAGCGACCTTATCAAAGTAACCGTTAAAGTCGATGGAAAAAATTTTAAAGGAACAGGCTTATCATACCAGGGCGAAGCTCCGATTACCGGCGTAAAACAGGAATAGCCGAAATGGATGGATTTAAAATTCAATATCACTTTTTTGAAAAAGAACTTCAGGAAGAAATCTTAAAAATCGGTATCTCTAAAACTTTCCAACCTAATGAGGTACTGATTCGTGAAGGGCAGTTTATTACGAGCTTTCCGCTGGTTCTAAAAGGCTTAATCAGGGTAACACGTAACAATGATGATGGTAACGAACTTTTACTTTATTACCTGAAACAAAACGAAGTTTGTGCCATGTCGTTAACCTGCTGCATGACTAATTTAACCAGTAATGTAAAAGCTGTTGCCGAAGAAGAAACAGAGGTGATAATGTTGCCGGTTGAAATGCTCGATAACTGGATGTGCAAATACCCCGGCTGGAAACAATTTGTAATGCAAACTTTTCAAAACCGGTTTCGCGAACTGATTGAAACAATTGATTCAATTGCATTTTTAAATTTAGATGAGCGATTGGTGCGGTATTTTATCGATCGGTATAAAACATCCGGAGTAACCACGTTGAATGAAACCCACCAGGATTTGGCACTGAGATTAAATACTTCCCGCGAAGTGATTTCAAGGCTTTTAAAAAAACTGGAAAAAGAGGATAAAATAAAACTTTCAAGAAATTTTATAGATTTCTCAAACCTTGTGTGACAAAAATTACATACCATTTTTACAACTCTTATTTTCTTTGCACAAGAATATTCAAAGTAAATAGTTCATAGCTATTACTTCATAATTTTTTGGGTTATAAAATCGGTTAGTAGTTGAAGGTTATTAAGCTAGGCTCGTTGGAGTCTGGCTTTTTCTTTTAAAAAATTCATTTATCCCCTTAATATTAATTTCATATTGAAAATTTAAGCGGTTTTTAGTTTAATGATTTAGATAAATTATTCATATTTGTCAAGATACAGTTACACATAAATACTACCTTTTAAAAAGTAAATCAATATGTTGAAGATTCAAACGTTAAACAAAATCGATACCGAGGGTTTAACACTTTTTCCACTGAGCAATTATGAAATAGCCAGTGAAATTCCTAATCCTGATGCGATTGTACTTCGCAGTTTCGAAATGCATAACATGGAGCTGCCTGCATCTTTAAAAGCGGTTGCCCGCGCCGGTGCCGGAGTGAATAACATTCCAATCGACAAATGCACTGAAAAAGGGATTGTTGTTTTTAATACACCCGGAGCAAACGCCAACGGGGTAAAGGAACTTATTATTGCAGGTCTTTTACTGGCATCGCGCGATATTGTCGAATCGGTTGTCTGGGCTAAAACACTAATCGGGCAGGGCGATCAGGTTCCGGCATTGATTGAAAAAGGGAAGAACAATTTTGCCGGACAGGAAATTCAGGGAAAAACACTGGCTGTAATTGGACTGGGTGCAATTGGCGTATTGGTTGCCAATGCTGCAACTGCCCTTGGAATGAAAGTAATTGGTTACGACCCTTACATGTCGGTTAAACAGGCGCTTAAATTGAGCCGCGAAGTTACATGGGTTGAAGGTATTCAACCGTTACTATCGCAAGCCGACTATATTACCATCAATATTCCGCAAACACCGGAAACAAAGGGATACCTTAATAAGGAGAAATTTAAAATGATGAAACCAGGTGTGCGAATTATGAACTTTGCACGTGGTGGACTTGTAAACAACGAACACCTGAAAGCGGCTATAGCTGAAGGTAAAGTTGCCCGGTATGTAACCGATTTTCCCGATGAAACAACACTGAAAATGGATAAGGTAATTTCTATTCCTCACCTTGGCGCTTCTACCGTTGAATCGGAAACCAATTGTGCAATCATGGCAGTTAATCAGGTTAAAGAATTTCTTGAATGTGGTAATATTATCAACTCGGTAAATTTTCCTGAGGCGCAAATGGAATTACATAATGAAGCCCGCATTCTGGTTGCCAATCAAAATATTCCAAACATGGTAAGCCAGATTTCAGCTGTTCTGGCTGCTGAAGGAATAAATATTGACCAGATGCTGAATAAAAAACGTGACAATATTGCATATAATATAATCGATGTTGATAAAAAAGTTATCGACGAGTCAATCAGGGAAAAACTACTTGCCATCGACGGGATTTTTATGGTTCGTATTATTCAGTCGAAATAAATAAACTGATAATTGGAAAAATGAATAAAAGTATTGAAACAAAAGCAGCCGATAATATTCGTATTCTGGCTGCAGCAATGGTTGAAAAAGCAAAGTCGGGCCATCCGGGCGGAGCAATGGGTGGAGCTGATTACATCAACATTCTTTTTACTGAATTTTTAAATTACGATCCGTCAGATATGGCATGGATCAACCGCGACAGGTTTTTCCTCGATCCCGGCCACATGTCGCCCATGTTATACGCCACACTTTCACTTGCAGGTTTTTATAATATGGAAGACCTGAAAAACTTCCGTCAGTGGGGAAGCGTAACTCCGGGTCATCCGGAAGTTGATGTTTTACGTGGTGTTGAAAATACTTCAGGCCCGCTCGGACAGGGACATACAATGGCAGTTGGCGCTGCAATTGCCGAACGTTTTCTGGTTCAGCGGTTTGGAGAATGGATGAACCATAAAATATACACTTTCATTTCTGATGGAGGAGTGCAGGAGGAAATTTCGCAAGGGGCAGGAAGAATTGCAGGATTTTTGGGATTGAGTAACCTGATTATGTTTTACGATTCGAACGACATCCAGCTTTCGACTAATACTGATGAAGTTACAAAAGAAGACACAGCAAAAAAATACGAAGCCTGGGGATGGAATGTAATGACCATCGATGGTAATAATCCTGACCAAATCAGGGCAGCGCTCAAAAAAGCAAATGCCGAAACCGCAAAACCAACCCTGATTATTGGTAAAACAATTATGGGAAAAGGCGCACTCACTGCATCTGGCGAGAGTTTCGAACGTAAATGCGCAACCCACGGAATGCCGCTGGGAGAAGCTGGTGCATCTTTCGAAAAATCGATTTTAAATCTGGGCGGAAATCCTGAAAATCCGTTTGTAATTTTTGATGATGTTAATGAGTACTACTCAAAACGCAAAGCAGATCTTATAAAAGCTGCGACTGCAAAAAAAACGGAACAGGCAAAATGGGCAACTTCAAATTCTGAACTGGCTGCCAAACTCAGCAAATTCTTTTCAAATGATATTTCAGGTTTCGATTTTTCAGCCATAGCTCAAAAAGATAATTCAGCCACACGTGCCGCATCGAGTAATGTTTTAGCCGAATTTGCCGGGAAAATTGAGAATATGATAGTTTCATCCGCTGACTTGTCAAACTCCGACAAAACCGATGGATTCCTGAAAAAAACCAAAGCTTTCAAAAAAGGTGATTTCAGCGGTGCATTCCTTCAGGCTGGAGTAAGCGAATTAACAATGGCTTGCCTTGCAAACGGAATGGCGTTGCATGGCGGAGTAATTCCGGTATGTGGAACATTCTTTGTTTTCAGCGATTACATGAAACCTGCGGTTCGTTTGGCAGCGTTAATGTCACTTCCGGTAAAATATGTGTGGACACACGATGCTTTCCGTGTTGGAGAAGACGGACCAACGCACCAACCCGTTGAGCAGGAAGCCCAAATCAGACTGATGGAAAAACTCAAAAACCATCATGGCAAAAACAGCATGTTGGTGCTTCGTCCGGCTGATGCAAACGAAACCACGGTAGCCTGGAAAATGGCCTTGGAAAACACCTCTACACCAACTGCTTTGATACTTTCGCGTCAGAAAATTACCAATTTGCCTGTTGAAGGTAACCGTTACCTGGCTGCATTGCAGGTGGAAAAAGGCGCTTACATTGTTCAAAAACCAGAAGGGAAACCAGATGTAGTTTTGGTTGCCAGTGGCTCAGAAGTGGCCACACTGGTTGAAGGTGCAAAATTGCTGAAAGAAAAGGACAGTTTAAAAGTTCAGGTAGTTTCTGTACCATCGGAAGGTTTATTCAGAAATCAGACAAAAGAATACCAGGCGAGTGTTCTGCCAGTTGGTATTCCGCGTTTTGGAATGACTGCCGGATTGCCTGTAACACTGGAAGGTCTGGTCGGAGAAAACGGAAAAGTGTGGGGCCTGGAATCATTTGGATTTTCAGCGCCATACACAGTTCTCGATAGCAAACTTGGCTTTAATGGCGAAAATGTTTACAACCAGGTAAAAGAGATGCTGGGATAATTTTCAGCATTTCAAAATATTCGGAAAGGCGCTTCTCCTGAAATTTTGGGATGAGGCCTTTTTTTTGAATAGTTAACTGGTTGATGCGCATTGCATACGCGTTATTACCGGCAGTTGCAAACCGCCGCGCCCATCCGCCTCACCTTATTCATTTTTCATTACTTTTGAGACTGATAAAATCAATATCACAATGAAAAAACTTTTAACGATCGCGTTTATAATCACAACCCTGACCATTTCAGTAAAATCACAGTCACTTGATTCAACAGCTTTAATACTTATCGATATCCAGGATTTCTATTTCCCAGGTGGTGCTGCCGAATTGGTTGAACCGGAAAAGGCAGCGGAACAGGCTAAAAACCTGCTAAACTATTTTCGCGAAAATAAAGGATTTGTGGTGCATGTTAAACACGATTTCTCACCGGGTGGCGAAATACATCGACTGGTAAAACCGCTTGACAATGAAAAGGTATTCACAAAAAAAGAGGTGAATGCGTTTTTGAACACAGGATTAAATGAAATCCTTAAACAAAACAACATCAAATATGTAACGCTTTGCGGAATGCAAACCCACATGTGCGTTGAAGCAGCAACACGCGCCGCTCATGATTTTGGTTACAATTGCACTGTTGTTGAAGATGCCTGTGCCACCCGCGACTTAAAATTTGGCGATGTTACGGTAAAAGCAAAGGATGTCCACTACTCTACCCTGGCCACTTTAAAAAGTTATGGTAAGGTTGTAAATCTTCAGGAATTTTTAGAATCAAAATGAATGATGATTAACGATTAACGATTTTTGATTTCAGATTTTTTATTCAAAATTCATCATTCGTTAATCGATATTCGATATTCGAACTTCCCTACTCCACCACACGCAGCCACGCTTCCGCCATCAGTTGCGCGCCGGGCATTCCGGGATGAACACCGTCAGCAGTCCAGTAAGTTGCAGGCGCATGTTTAACAGCCTCATCAAAAACCTGCTGAAACGGCACCCACAAAGTGTTAAAATCATGGGCAATTTGTTTCGCTGCTTCCTGATATTCCTTCATGGGTGCTGCCCACGTTCCATCAACTGCTGAAGTATTCAAAACATAAAATGGCTCACAAATTACCAGTTTTATATTTGGCAGTTTATCTATTGTTGATTGAATTAGTTTCCGGTAATCTTTTTCATAAACTTCAACCGTTCCTTCATATTGACCGTTTCGTTTGTGCCAGTAATCGTTTACGCCAATTAAAATGCTCAAAACATCGGGTTTTAAATCAAGACAATCTTTTTGCCAGCGCTCTGCCAATTGATATACTTTGTTTCCACTTATACCGCGATTATAAATCGTCAGATTTTTTTCCGGTAAAGCCTTTAATAAAGCGGAAGCCGCTAAAAATGCATATCCCAGACCAAAAGACCGCGCAATATTTGGCAATTCCTTTTCCTTGTCGCGGCCGGCATCCGTTATAGAATCGCCCTGAAAAAGAATGGTATTTCCATTTCCGAAAATGGTATTTTTCTCTTTTGTTTGTTCACTTTTCAATGGAATACTGGCAGAAATAATAGCGGGAATACTGGCAAGTGCTGCAGCTCCAACTGCTGATTTGGTAAAAAAACTACGACGTGATAAGTTCATTGTTGATTTTATTTTTGTGAAAGGCGAAATTAGAAAAAATCCCGGTTTCACTTTTTTTAAATCATATTTTAAATCGAAAAAAATTCAGCAGGTGATCAAACTGAAACTTGAGCATGTAGTTTTAGATGCTGAGTTGATGATATTCCATTTGCTCTACTTGTACATTCACTCCTCTCAAAGGTAGATATTGAAATACAATTATTCATTGATTTCGTTAACTTTGGGTAAATTTTTAAAATGACAGAAAGTATTGACATTAAAAAAATATACAATCATTGGATAACCACATCTGACAATGATTTTATTACCATGGTAAATCTTTACGATTCAAAAGATTATCACTGGTCGTTGTTTATCGGACATATTGTAATTGAAAAATTATTAAAGGCCTGTGTTGTGAAGCAATTGAATGACCATGCACCTTTTACACATGACCTGACAAAACTGGCAAATATCTCCGGTATTTCTTTTCCGGAAGAACTTCTGGACTGGCTGGACACCATTTCAACATTTAATATGAATGCCCGATACGACAGTTACAAAGAGGCTTTTTACAAAAAATGCACTTTGGAATTTACTTCAGAATGGATTGAAAAAATTAAAACTTTAAGGGAATGGATAAAAGTGAAGCTTTAAAAATTGCTAAGATTTACATTGATTCAATTAGCTCTCGATATATTATAAAAGATGCTATTCTTTTTGGTTCGTTTGCCAAGGGAACAAATCATGAAGATAGTGATATTGATATTGCCATTGTAATAACCAATATTGTTGACATCATTGATACTCAAATTGAAATGATGAAACTCCGCCGGAAAATTGATCTTAGGATTGAGCCACACCCTTTTATGGTTAGCGACTTTAATCAAAGTAATCCTGTAGTCAATGAGATATTAAAATATGGAATTACAATAGATTACAATGTAAACTAATCTAATAGTTTATCTGCCATCGCGTCCGCCAGTTTCAACAATTCTTCCCGGTTATCCGGTTTTAGTGCACCTTTCTCTTCAATTGATTTATACACCAACTCCCATTTAATGTTTTCGGCAAAAGTCTCCAGGTTTTTCACACCGCCACCGTTCCACGAATAGTTGCCAAAAATGCCCAGATAATGGTTTTTGGGAGCCATGTGTTCTATGGTGGATAGCAGGATTTCAACATTTGGGAAAAGCGCATTGTTGTAAGCTGCACTTCCCACAATGAATCCCTTGTATTTGAAAATATCGTTGATAATGTATGACGAATGGGTTTTTGATGCATCGTAAACACGAATATTTTTAATACCGCGTTCTGCTATCCGGCGCGCAATTACCTCTGCCATTTTCTGCGTGTTGCCGTACATCGAACCATAAACAATAACCACTCCCTGATCCAAATCATACGAACTCCATTTATTGTAACGGGTCAGAATCCAGTTTAAATCATTACGCCAAACGGGGCCGTGTGTGGCGGCAATCATCTTAATATCAAGCGGGGCAAGTTTTTTTATGGCACGTTGCGTATGCGGGCAGTACTTTCCAACAATGTTGGTGAAATACCGCATCACTTCAATTTCATAAAAATCGAGGTTGATTTCATCGTCAAAAATACCACCGTCCAAAGTTCCGTAACTACCAAATGCATCGCCGGAGAACAGTATTTTGTTGGTCTCTTCAAAAGCTACCATTGTTTCGGGCCAGTGCACCATTGGTATGGTCTGAAACTGTATTTTGAGTTTTCCCAAATCCAAGACATGATCATCATGAACAACCAAAACGTTTTCGGGTGTCATGTAATAGCTTTCAACAAAACCAAAGGTTTTTTTATTTCCAACCAAAATAATGTTGGGATATTTCTGAACCAGTGCTTTCAGAGCTCCTGAATGGTCGGGTTCCATGTGATTGATAATTAAATAATCAACCGGACGATCGCCAATAATGTCCATTATATTATCGAGATATTCATCGATAAACGAACGCTCAACAGTATCAACCAAAGCGATTTTTTCGTCAACAAGCAAATACGAATTGTATGAAATACCGTGCGGAATGGGCCAGATATTTTCGAACAGATTTGTGCGTCGATCGTTAAAACCCAGGAAATATATGTTTTCGGCAAGATTTACTTTTTGCATAATCTTTATAAATTTTTTGATTTTTCAGGTTGCGAAATTAATGATTTTAAGTTGAACTGAATTGAAAATTTAAAATCTGGAAAATAAATTAGGAAACTGATAAGACCAAGGTTGCACCATAAACTGAAGTTGAATTTCTAAAAATGATCTATCTTTGAATTCATGAATAAAAGAGAATTCATATTATCGACTGTTAAGTCACGTATTTCAAAAATTGATTCTGAAGCTAAAATTATTCTTTTTGGATCACAGGCAAGAAATGATGCAAAAAAGGAATCAGATTGGGATTTTCTGATTTTGACACATTTCGAGGTTACAAGAGAATTAAAAAACAAAATAAGTGACGAGTTATTTGAAACAGAACTCGAAACAGACGAAGTTCTTACAGGAATAATTCAAAATATTAATAGTTGGTCAGATTACTCAAACACACCTATCTATAATAACATTTTAAAAGATGGAATTGAAATATGAATTCAAATGAATTAATCAATTATCGTCTTTCAAGAGCATTTGAAACTTACGAGGAAGCCGTACTTCTGGCAAGTGAAAATCATTGGAACACAGCAGCAAACCGTTTATATTATCCCTGTTTTTATGCAGTCAGTGCATTACTGTTAAAAAATGGCTTGAGTAATTCGACTCACAACGGAGTAAAAACAGAGTTTCATAAAAGCTTTGTTCAAACTGGTATCATTTCAAAACAATCAGGTCGCTCATATAGTCGTCTGTTTAATCTAAGACAAGAAGGTGATTATTTAGATTTCAAACGTCTGGAAAAAGAAGATGTTGATCCATTCTTTCGGGATGCCAAAGAATTCATTGCCTTAATTACAACCCATATTAATTCATAATCAAAAAGATTATATGTCTATCGATAAAAAAAGCAAATTGATGCTCTTCCCTGGAATTGGAAAATTTATAATCATTTTCGTTGCCATCGCCTTTATTGTTGCCGGAATTCGGGCATATCAACT
Organism: Draconibacterium sp.; assembly: GCA_035467235.1. Lineage (GTDB taxonomy): Bacteria > Bacteroidota > Bacteroidia > Bacteroidales > Prolixibacteraceae > Draconibacterium. The sequence continues at coordinate 24,130 of DATITY010000127.1, forward strand.
TTATCAATATATTTTCAGGGAAAATGTGAAAACCGATTTTGTATTGTACATTCCAAACAATGTAACCTTCAATCAGGTTATCGACAGTTTAACCATAAATGATGCATTGATTAGTTTAAAAGCTTTTCACTGGGTTTCAAAAAAGAAAGAGTATCCCAAATCGGTGAAAACCGGGCGTTATCATTTAAAGAAAGGGATGAACACGAATCAGATTGTCAACATGTTGAAAGGGGGCTTGCAAACCCCGCTGAATGTTACATTTAACAATGTTCGCACGAAAGAAGAACTGTCGGGAAAAGTGAGTAAATACCTGATTACCGATTCACTTTCGATTCTGAATTTATTTTCGAATGAAAGCCTGATTCAAAAATATGGGTTTACAACTGAAACATTCAGAACCATGTTTATTCCGGATACTTACGAGTTTTACTGGACTACTTCAGCAGAAGAATTTGCCGACAGAATGAAATCGGAATACGACAATTTCTGGGATAGTGAACGCCGGAAAAAAGCAGAAGAAATAAACCTGTCGTTGCCCGAAGTTACAACCCTGGCTTCGATTGTTCAGGCTGAAACCGCAAAAAATGAGGAACAAAAAAGAATAGCCGGATTATACATGAACCGGCTGAGACTCGGTCAGCCTTTACAGGCAGACCCGACAGTAAAATACGCTGTTGGTGATTTTTCGCTAAAACGAATTTTAAACGTTCATCTTGAAATTGATTCACCTTACAACACTTATAAATTCGCAGGATTGCCGCCGGGACCAATTAATTTCCCCGAAACAACTGCAATCGATGCCGTATTAAATTACGAAAAACATAACTACCTGTATATGTGTGCCAGGGAAGACTTTTCAGGGTATCATAATTTCGCGGCTACTTTTGACCAACACAGCAGGAATGCGGCAAAGTACAGAGCTGCTCTGGACAGGAATAATATCAGATAACGCAATTTACCTCCCGTTCCAGCTCCACTCCGAATTTTTCAAAAACCGATTGTTTGATTTTTTCCGAGAAATCGAATATCTGTTGTCCGGTTGAATGGCCGTAATTCACCAAAACCAGCGCCTGTTTTTCGTGTACACCAACTTCTCCTTCACGAATTCCTTTCCAGCCAGCCTTTTCGATTAACCAGCCAGCAGCCAGTTTTGTTTTGCCGTTTTTTGCAGGGTAAACCGGTAGATTTTCAAATTGATTTTTCAATTGTTCCGCGAACTCCGAATCAACTTCGGGATTTTTAAAAAAGCTGCCGGCATTTCCCAATTCTTTCACATCGGGCAGTTTCGATTGACGAATTTCGATAACTGCTTCCCTGATTGTTGAAAGATTTATCTCCCCCTTTTCCCTTGCTTTTTCTTCAACCTGACCGTAACTGAGAATAAATTCAGGAAACTTTTCGAGCCGGAAAACAACAGAAGTAATGATGAAACTGTTTTTTAAGTTGTACTTAAAAATGCTGCTCCTGTATCCAAATTCGCACTGCTCTGCAGAAAAATCACGATTCAAACGGGTATTTAAATCGAATCCCTTTACTTTTTCAACCATATTTCCAACTTCCTGTCCATAAGCGCCAATATTCTGCACCGGCGCTGCACCAACCGAACCCGGTATCAGTGACAAATTTTCAACTCCACCCAACTGGTAATCAACCGCATATTGAACAAATTCGTCCCAGATTTCGCCCGCTCCCACTTCTATCCAGATGTTTTGCCGGTTTTCTTTTACAATTTGAATCCCCGGAATATTCGGATGAACCACCAATCCATCAAAATCGTTCAGAAACAAAATATTACTGCCCTCACCAATTACCATTAATTTTTCCTCTTTCAAACTTTTATTTGAGTTTAGAAAAACCAACAGATCATCTGATTCGGTGAATTCGAAAAAATATTTTGCGCGGGCATCAATCCCAAAAGTGTTGTGCTGTTTTAATGAATAGTTTTCTGAAAAGCGAATCATTCCTTTAAATTTTTGGTCAAAGATAGCTGAACCGGCTAATTATGAATTATTGATAGCGGAAAGATTGAATTATTATGGATATAATCTATTCTTCAACAAAATACCTGAGTTGATCGAGCATAATCGGAACGTCCTCTTTTTCAACGCCTTGATTTAACAGGTGTCGTAAATCTTCTTCGAAAACCTCAAAAAATTCCTTTTCAGAAAAATTGTTTACCGATATCGATTTTTTATAAAACTCCAGCGCCGCCTTTCGGTTTCCCAGACTCCACTGCACGTGACCCATGTTCATATAATCGTGTTTGCCCGGTTCATCGTCAATCAATTGCTGAAAATATTTTGCAGCCTGTTCCTTTTTCCCTGTTACAAACGAACACCAGCCAAGTGGCCGCCAGACTTTTTTATTTCCGGGAGCGAGGTATTCCACTTTAAAATAGCATTTCAAAGCATCTTCGAATTGCCCAAGCTCCAGGTAGCAGTGCCCGATATTTAACTCGGTGTTTAAATCCTGGTCGTTCAGTTTTTCAACTTCCAGGTAATATTCGAGCGCTTTTTGCGGCTGTTTAAGATTGCGGTAGCAAAGTGCTATTTTTTTGAAGTTCCACGACTGGTTTAATCCGTATAACTCAGCCTTTTTGTAAGCTTCAAGCGCTTTTTCAAAGTCACCTGTTTTCTGATAGCAAAATCCTGTTTTCTGGTACAATTCACCATTTTTTTCGATGGCAAGCAACGACTCAAAAATTTCTGCAGCCTCTTCAAAATAATTTTTATTGAAATAATATTCTGCAATATTTCGCAAAACTTTTTCATCTTCCTTTAAAATATCTCCAATCGTAATTTTATTATGAAAATCGAACCGCCACTTGAAAATATCTTCAAAATCGTTTTTGCGTGGATGAAGTTTATAAAACCGGTACAAATCCTGAACATATTGGTTGGAAACAAATCCTGATTTTATTCCTGGCCTGGTAAGTTCTTCATCTTTTTGCAGTTCTGTAAACTGACTCATTTCCGCGCTCATTCCCTGAGACATAAACTCACGGTTTTCTTTTGGCAGATTCTGAATGCTAAAACAAAATGAATACTTGTCGGAATTGCATAAAATTGGTGCATTGTTTAGTGCATCCAAAAACCAGCGGTAAGTTTCATCGGGGCTATTCACCAAGTGGGCAATCTGAGGATTTCCAGTGAAAAACGGCATAAACCAGTTTGTCAATTCGCTAAAAAACGGGTACATTTTCAGCATGGCAAATGAACCCATAAAAACATCAGCCCCCTCCATCTGTAATTCCGAGAATTCTTCCATTTTATCCATCAACCCGGGTGAGTCCTTAAAAATCTCCTGCCACTCCGGGTTTTTATCATCACCCAAACCCTCTCCCATCAAACTTTCCAAATTGATTTTATCCTTTAATGTCGGACTTATTTTTATCATTTCGGGGATAATTTCGTCCCTGATTTTCTGCTGAATTTTTTCGGTTTCCCTGCTGCGAATTAATTGAATGATAACCCTTTCGAGATTTTGTTTAAATGCGGGGTCTTCATTTATAATTTTTAATCTGCCCGTTATTCCCGGATAAAAAGGCATCCGTGAATCGTATTTGTAAAAATTGATTAGCAATCCAACCAAAGCACGCTGTGTAAATTCAATGTTTTGCAGATTGTAAACATTAAAAAGAACTGAAAACTTTTTTTCGTCGAAATAACGCTGTAGACTCAAAACAATGGATGAGACGATGAATGATTTGTATACATCCTGAATTAATTCGCTGGCAAAAAACCTTCCAAGAAAATCAACTTCCTCGTCGGTCAATTCATTTTGAAACCAGAAATGTTTAAAAAGAACGACCATTTCTTGTTGATGGCTTTTGTCGTCTTCTGTTTTGCCTTCACTTTTTAGGTCAGCATCGTTCACAAGCGAAATTAACTCCTCCTGAATATAAAAATCTTCGAGCTTTTTTAAATAATTTTTAAAATCAGGTTTTGCCATAGTCTGCAGCACTCTCTTTTTTTCGTACTCAACTGACGATGATATTTTCAACCGTGAGGCTTCATAGACGGCATCAGCCAGTTCATACACAGAAAC
>DATITY010000128.1:0-2061 GCA_035467235.1 Draconibacterium sp.
AAATCGGGCTGAATATAGAAATATATATTGTTGGAGATCTGTCCGGAAAAAATAATCCGGGTTCTTCTTATACCAAAGCCGCCATCTCCTCCCCAGAACTTGTCACATTGTTCACATGTCAGGTCTTCATTGGTTTGCAACAGTTCATTGTATCTTACCTGAATATAGCCTCTTATATTAAATCGGTCATACCATTTTTTATCTGCAGGTTTTTTTGTTGCCACAGTATCAATTTTTACAGATACTGTTTTTTTCTGTGCCACGGTGTCCATTGCTGTTGACAATTCATTTGAAGGTACAGGTTCTTGGCTTGCTTCATCCATTTGAGCAGCAGCGAAAATGGGTAAAAACAGTAAGGGAAGTAAAAATCTTATCATGTCTTTAGTTTTGGATGGCAAAATTACAAAGATTATTATTGTATACGTTACTAACCACCAAATTAATGTGATTTTGAAATAATGTTGTTGAATCAGATAACTTTTTTCCTGACTTAGGCAGATGATGCTAATTTTTGTAACACACAGTTTTTCAATTATATAAGTGATTTCATTTCGGTTTTTTGGCTGATCCGGTATCGATTCAGGAAAAAATCAATTAACAAAGAGAAACATCAGCTGGTCACAATCGAAGAACTTTGCAATTATTTAGGCATAGAAAAAAGCAGTGTGATAGATCTGATTAAGTAAGATCTTATCCATTATAATAAATAAAATGTGGGGATAAAAAGGGAATACTATCCAAATAAAAAACCGTAAACAATTGTATTATAGTTGTTTACGGTTGTTAAAAGTGGAGCTAACGGGAGTCGAACCCGTGACCTCTTGACTGCCAGTCAAGCACTCTAGCCAGCTGAGCTATAGCCCCAAATCGCAGCGCAAATTACGACAATCCTTTTAATATTAACAAGGGAACAACGCTTTCAAAGTCAATTTTTTTTATGCGGTCATTTTCCCAAAGTTTCGAGAAAAAACCTCGTTTCCTTCGTACCACGCATAAAACATCCGGATCTTCCTCATGCAGGTATTCCAGCACCCCCTGGTAAACGGTTTCATTTCTTGTATTGATTTGCTTTTCGATCATGGATTTAAGGGTGTCGTCAAGTTCGGCATCCTCAGGTTTGAATTTTGGAGTTTTAACCAATAACAAATGAATTTTTGAATTGTACTTGTTCTGTATGCTTATCAAAGGATCCAAAGTAGAAATTGATTTGAAGGAACCCGAGCGCAAAGTCATCAGAATTCTTTTAACGGGTTTAAAGCTTGCCGTTTTAGGTATGATTAAAACCGGAGTCGGTGTATCTTTAATGAGTGAACCCGTGATCTTTCCTATAAAATATTCTTTATCTGAATCATCCGTTTTTGAAGAAGCAATGATCAGATCTATATCGTATTCCTTGATGATCAGGCCCAGACTGCTTTGAATATCATTTCCCTTCATGGGTACGATCTGGATCTTTACACCTGTGGTATCTACCTGATCCAGATGCTCTTTGAGCAATTCCTTTGTCTGCTTTAACAGCAATTCATCTATATCCATAAATGAACCACTCACTGTGGTGCTTGAATACACATGTGCCAGATATAGTTTTGCATCGAATGTTTTTGCAAATTCAACCGCATACATTAGGGTGTTGAATCCACTTTTACGATTGCCGATAGGAACAAGTATATGCTTCATGTACTAGATATTTACAATTTGAATTAAATCAGTTCAATGGGTATCAAGGCATAGTTAAACTATAATCACAAAGACTGTTTCATGATTATGCGTACTTTCAACCTTGTATTCCAGAATATTAATAAACAATTCTACCGATCAATAACGGTAATATTCAGGTTTATACGGACCTTCAACACGAACGCCAATATAGTTTGCCTGTCCCTCGGTCAGCTCATCCAGTTCCACACCGATCTTGCTCAGGTGCAAACGGGCAACTTTTTCATCCAGGTGTTTGGGGAGCATATATACCTTATTCTCGTATTTGTGAACCATTTTTCCAAAGTTCGATCTGGGCAAGTACCTGGTTTGTAAAAGAATTGCTCATCACAAAACTTGGATGCC
>DATITY010000129.1:0-5447 GCA_035467235.1 Draconibacterium sp.
AAAAGTTGTTTGCATGAAAAGAAAAATAAAACAATTGGACATCATCAAAAACCGGAAAAAGCAATTTTGATGTTTTATTCGATTCATGGCAATGTTTTTTGTGAATACAACGAACGATTTTCATTGAAGGTTACTCAGATAATCTATTTTTCTGAATTTAGAAAAGAAGCTGACAACATTGAACAAATGCATCATTTTAGTGAATTTATTTCAGTTGTACAGATGGAGTTACCTGCTCATTCCGGCAATCATTCCTCCAAAATAAGGAATTAGCCATATCAACCAGACAACCAAACTGTAACGGTGAAACGTAATGAGTAATTTCTCGTTTTTATTGAGCACTACGCGGGTTGCCCAAATGGCATGTGCCAGCATCAGCCAAAGTGCTAACTGTCCGGTAAGGGTGTGAAAATCGGTTAAATCGAAGGGATTCTCCGAAAGTTTGTGCATGGCCAGCGTACCGGTAACATCGAAAGTAAAACCAATCCAGAAAGTTAACACGTGCCACTTTTTCAAATACCGCGAAATACGTTCAGCCCAAACGCCAAGCGAATAAAAAATCAGCGCCAGGGTTATGGTAATCGTCGAAAAAAGAAGAAGTGTTGTCATAAAACTTTGTATTAAAAAGGTTGAAATCCTCTTTTAGTTTTTCACAAGTTTAACAACGCTTATTTTTTCTTTGTTACACGCCTGCAGAAAGTAAACCCCGCTCGAAAAACCTGTAATATCAACTGTTTCAGAAGCGGAACAATTGCTTTTCTGAAGCATTAAATTTCCATGAATATCGAAGATTTTCATCCAGACATTTCCTCTGGTAACCACCACAAATGAGTTATGCACCGGATTTGGAAACACACTGAGTGATTTCTCTTCCGTATTCAATGAAATACCGGTATTCGGGTCGGCAGGTGTGGTAAAAATTATGGTGTTGGTTGGAACCGAACTTCCGAACTTTGAAAACGATCTAACCCGGTAGTAATATTTTGTGTTATACAATTCAGCTTCGTTATTGTATGAGAGAATGTTAGCGCCAACTTTTCCGATTTCGCTCCAGTTGCCATCTTCGGTTTTTCGTTCAATTACAAACCCAGCTTCGTCGGTACTTTGGTCACTCCATCTCAGGGTAATTTTCCGCTGCGATGAATTATAGGTTAATTTCAGCGGGCCCTGTGGAACAAAACCACGGATAAAACTTGCTTCTTCAATGGCTGTATCATACAATTTCACTTCGTCCACTATGCCTTCAAATGGTTCGTTGCCATCCGGTTTTGCGCCTGTCACAAGTTTGTTGAACATCGCGATATTTCCGGTTTTAGTAGCGACTGGAGTTGATTCATCGATATACAAACGGTATGTTGTGCTGTCACGTTGTACCGCTATAAAATGCCAGGTATCATCATTTACAGCTTTTACACTCATTAAATTTTCATTTAGCCCGGCTGCGTTGCCATCGAAATAAATTTTTCCTTCGGCATTCATCCCTATTTTCATTCCCGAATTTTCGTTGAGTGCAAGGTCGGCAATAACACCGGCCTTAGTCGCAGAAGTCTTTATGAAACACAAAAACGAAAAATCGGTTGCTACACTATCTGAAAGCACGGGACTTGAAATGAAATCATCAATTCCATCGAATTTCAAAGCTTTCGATTTAAAACCGGTAACAATAACCGGTGTGCCAAAATTTTTCATCGTCCCGAAATGGTTGTATTTCATTACATCGGGCATAATATTGTTTGCCGGGGCATCCATTTCCCAGAACAGAATTGAACTCATGTCAATCAGCGCTTCCTTTATTCCATAGTAAGCAGGTTTTGGTTCAAAGTTATTGGTGTACGGAAATGCTTTTTCACCCGGACGCCATCCGTCGTCAATAAATCCCCAGGTTTGAAAATCGCTTGCACCACCCCTGATTGCAGCAGTTATCAGTCGGTAATACTGACGTTTCTGCAATTCAGCTTTTTCTTCGGTCCAGTTTTTGGCAACATCGCCTATGTCAACTTCCGGAATGTTTACCTCATAACCCAACTGCACATATCGTTTAATATTGTTAGTGTACGCTACCCAGTCGTAGTTCTTTTCCAAATCAATATGTGTCTGAAAACCAATAATATCAACCGGAACTTTCAAGTTTTTCAGGTGAACAGCCAATTGATAAAAAGCGTTGTATTTGGCGCCATTGTCAGGAAATTCGAAACCTGAATCGCGGAGTTCAAGTTTCTTTTTGGTAAGAGTCCGTGCATATTCAAATGCTTTTCGGATATACACCGGATGCTGGGAATTTACAAATTTGGTACCTGTCAATCCCGATGCATCAGGTTCAAATCCCATTCGCTGCAATTCGCAGGCATTGTTGAAATTTGCTGCTGATAAAGGCCAGTAACCACCTTTCCCGTCCCAGTTAATTGCTTCGTTTACCACATTCCAGATATCAACCAACGTATCATTTCCTTTGTACTGAATAATTCCTTTCAGCCAGCTTTTCATAAAGGCATCCAACGTATCGGCAGGGAAATCGCCTTTTTTATACCACTCCGGAAAATACTGATCCCAACCAAGCAACATGTGTGCTGTCACTGTCATGTTTTGCTTCTTCATTTCCCGGGCTCGGTTTGTAAATTCATCAACATGATAAACATGATGTAACTTTTCGTCCCAGCGCCCCCAGCCGGGATAACACATTACCGTAACCGTATTGCAATCTTTTAAAACCTGTGCTTTTGCCGCCGCATTGGTAAAATAATTCTTGCTGCCTTCTGTTACACAACCTCCAACCAGCATCGACGACTTGATATCTTTTAACCCCGCACCCTGTTGAACAATGTCGGGAATTGCATGATATTCAACCATCTGAACATCATCGATAATATAGTCGGAATAAACCCCACCAACACTTTCGGTTTCGAAATAAAGTGTTGCACTAACAAGATTTCCTGTCCAGTTGAGCGTAAAAGTTTCACTGTATTGTTTGTACGAACCAATTACCGGACTGTTGGTCCACAAAAATCCGTGATAAGTGGAAACGCCATCAACATTAAGAGAAATAGTTGCCCTGAAATTTACAGCAGGCGATGGAATTTTCACCCAGGCGCTTAAAGTGTAGGCCTGCCCGCTTTTAATTACACTTGTAAGATTGGTATTTATTGCGTCCCATGGATTTTTTCGGTTACTAACTTTCGCCGCAACACTTCCCGAGTGAGCGTCGGTGGTGGTAGCAAGTGTTGCACCCCAAACTGCCCAGCCTGTGGTTCCGTTTTCGAACCCCCCGTTGGAAATTAAGTTGGTTTGGGCAAATCCGGTAATTGCAAAAAATGTCAGAATGGTTGCCAGTGCTACTTTCCGATACAGAAGAATTGAATTATTCATTTCAGGTTGAATTTTAATTTAGTCGATTTTCGCTAAAAGTAGGAATAAAATCTATTTCAACAATTCAGATGGATTATAACAGGTGTAAAGTGTAATGATAAATAAAATCGCAATTAAATCTTTACATTCGCTAAAACCAATTTAAATCGTGCTGCAATGAAAAAACCAATTATCGCATTCATCTTGTTGTTTGTTATTCTTTCGTGCGAAAAGAAATCAAAAATATCATCAGAAGCATTTAATCCTAAATGGAAAGAATCATATCCGGGAATTTGGCAGGCAACAGTAAATCAACCGGAGGATTTCAACCTGCTTATCGTTGCCAATAAACCGCCCCGGAACGAAACCTTAAATAAAAAGTCGAAACAACAATTTCCTCTTTCGACTGAAGAAATAAAAACTTTCACCAAAAACGGGAAAACCTACATTCGGTTTCCTCTGGAAAAGGAAGAACAGATTTACGGATTTGGTTTGAATTTCAAAACAGTTCAACAACGCGGACAAATTTTGCGCTTGCATGTCGATCATTATGGTGGAAATGATGATGGACGAACACATGCGCCTGTCCCGTTTTTTGTTTCGTCGAAAGGTTATGGTGTATTGATAAATGCCGCGCGTTACATCGATGTTTTTGTTGGAACCGGAGTGCGGGTTGACAGCAAAAATCCTCCCGTTGCACAGGATCGAAACACCGACAAAACCTGGTCATCACAACCCTATTCCGACAATCTTGAAATGGTGATTCCAGCCGAAGGAGTTGATTTGGTGCTGTTTGCAGGAGAAAGTATGCTCGATGTGGTTCAGCGGTTTAATTTGTATTGTGGAGGCGGAGTTTTGCCACCCAAATGGGGACTTGGTTTCTGGCACCGAACTCCCACTTTGTTTAACGAAACTGATATTCAAACTGAAATCAACGGTTTTGTTGAAAAGGATTTCCCGCTTGATGTTGTTGGACTTGAACCCGGCTGGCACAGCAAATCGTACCCCTGCACTTTTGAATGGGATAAAACCCGGTATCCAAATCCTGCTGAATTTTCGAAGAATATGAATCAACAAGGAATTCACCTGAATCTTTGGATGAATCCTTACATTTCGCCCGATGGAATTTTGTATGACAAGTTATTGCCTTATGCCGGAACTCACACGGTTTGGAACGGAATTGTACCCGATTATACAATGCCTGAAGCACGCGATATTATGCAGGAACATTTCGTGAAAAACCAATTGGACATTGGAGTCAGCGGATTTAAAATGGACGAAGTTGATGGTTACGATCGCTGGCTTTGGCCCGATGTTGCACAATTTCCATCGGGATTGGACGGCGAACAGATGCGGCAAACTTACGGATTGCAGATGATGACACTTACCGATGAAATTTACCGTCAGAAAAACGAACGGACTTACGGTTTGATTCGTGCTGCCAATGCCGGCTCGGTTTCGTATCCGTATGTAATTTACAACGACTACTACAACCATAAAGATTTTATTACTGCCCTGGTCAATTCGGGTTTCAGCGGATTGTTGTGGACTCCCGAAGTTCGCGCCAGCCGTTCAGGAGAAGAGTGGTTACGTAGGATGCAAACCACCTGTTTTTCGCCGCTGGCAATGATAAATGCCTGGGCCGATGGAACAAAACCATGGTCTTTCCCTGAAGTTTACAAACAATGTCAGGATGTTGCATTTTTGCGTATGCAGCTTTTGCCATACTTGTATTCCACTTTTGCCGATTACTATTTTAACGGTACGCCGCCTTTTCGTGCAATGAACCTGGAAGAAGGTTTTAAGAGCGACTTTGAAACGGTTGAAAAAGATTTTAATGCAACTGAGAATCCCTATTCGGAAGCATTGAAAAAAGAGGTGAAAGACCAGTACATGATGGGTGAATTCCTGCTGGTAGCGCCACTTTTCAACATGGAAAGTGAAAGAAATGTGATACTGCCGAAAGGTAACTGGTACGATTTTTACACAGGCGAATATGTTGGAAACGGTGAAATAATAACCGTTTCACCGGGGCTTGATAAAATACCGGTTTTCGCAAAAGACGGGGCAATCATTCCGATGATTCAAAAAATCAGGCAAACTTC
>DATITY010000130.1:0-10637 GCA_035467235.1 Draconibacterium sp.
TCTTTTTCACAAGTAACAGAAATAACCTGATTACCGGTTTCTGCAATATGGATTTCACCAAGTGGAATATTTTCGAATTTGTCGCCGGTAGGTTGTATTTCTGCTTTTACTTTTTGCTCTCCGATTGCAAAAAAGATTGCGCAAGGATTATTTGCTTTTATCAGTCCCTGTATTTTATAAATACCCGGTTCGATGGTATTAAACATCCAATCTATACGAACCCGCGAATCCACCCAGTTTTTAATAACCGACTTTTCCCCGGTTCCTTCCAAAACGGCGTGTGTGCCGTATCCCGGATTATGAATGTCAGCGAAATCGGCAGGTAGCATTATTTTTCCATCTTTCATCGATGGCATATTGCTTGTAATTTCAAGCTTGCCTTTCGTTTTAACGACAATAATAGTATTTATCGGGTCGAAAATTACAGCAGGCGTATGAATAAGTGCATCGCCATCTTCAAATTTCCACGCAAATTTCTGTTTTGGATTCGTGAGGAGAAATACGTCATTTATTTTTGTTTTCAGTCCCGGAACCCGAAGAACCTCATCTTTCGGCCAGTTGAAAACATGGAGGTAAAGTAAGGTACTACCGTCCACCACTTTTTGAGTACATCTTCCCCACGGCAGTTTAAAAAACGGGCTCGCAGAAGTTCCGTAAATCGATTCGCTGTTTTGCTTCATCCATGAGCCAATTTGCTCAAGACGAACAACACTCGAATCTGGGATTTCTCCTTCGGCAGTTGGACCCACATTGAGTAACAGGTTTCCGCCTTTGCTTGCAATGTCAGCTAACATGCGAATCAGTGATTGAGCAGATTTCCAGTCGTTATCGGATTTTTTGTATCCCCAGCTGGTATTCATGGTCATGCAAACTTCCCAGTCGTAATCGAGCCCGGTTGGTGGAACGTGTTGTTCGGGTGTGGAAAAATCGCCGGGCCACGGTCTGTACAAACGGTTGTTGGTGATTAATCCGGGGTATTTATTCACTTCGTTTTGTAAAACCTGTGCAGCTTCTTCAGTCATCGCGATAGGAGTATCCCACCATAAAATGTCGAGGCCACCATAATTTTCAAGAATTTCTTTAACCTGAGGAAGTGCTTTCCCGTTGATATAGTTCATGAGCGAATCGCGTTTTAAATTCGGGTCCCAGTGAGGGGTTCCTTTATCTATACCGGAATAAGTTCCCCCGGGTTCATGCCAGTCCTGGGCCTGCGAATAGTAAAATCCAAGTTTGATTCCCTGTTTTTTGCATTCGTCGGCCAGTTCTTTTAACGGGTCACGTTTGAAGGGAGTGGCATCGTAAATATTGTATTTGCTTGCCAATGAGTGAAACATAGCAAATCCATCATGATGTTTCGATGTGATAACAATGTATTTCATTCCGGCATTTTTTGCCAGCTCAACCCATGCTTTGGCATCATATTTTACAGGATTGAAATTTTCTGCGATTTTCTCATATTCCTTAACGGGTATTTGCGCTCTAAGCATAATCCACTCACTGATACCTGGAACTTGATTTCCATTCCACTCACCGGCAGGTTGGGCATACAAACCCCAATGTATAAACATTCCGAAACGGGCTTCTCGCCACCATTCCATTTTTGCATCCTGTTTCAGGGTAGCTTCATCTTTCAAGGGTTGTTCTGGTTTTGGGCTGCAAGAAAACATCAGTGAAAAAATTCCAAAGGCAATTAATAACTTTCTCATGATTACCGATATTTAAATTATTCAATATTTTTTTACAGGTCTAAATTTGGTAATAAAAATTACAATATTTACCAGTGAATCAGTAATTTTTGAAAGGGTTCTTTAAAATGAATATGTTTAATTCACATCCGATTTATCGGAAAGAAATGAATTATTTAAAACTTAAACCCGTAATTGATTCCAAGAATATGAATTGAACTGCGTTCTGAAAAATAATCGTTGAGTCTGTAATACAATCCAACTTCGTGCATTTTGTTAAATTTGCGGCTAAAACCAACATCGAACCGGCTTTTGAAATACTCTTTTTCCCTGAAACTGTGAAAGAGTTCGTAACTAATATATGGTTCAGTTTTTACGCCTTTGATGTTATAGGCTAATTTTGCGCGGGGCCTGAAATAAAAAGATTCCCATGGAACATCGCCGCCATCAGTATCGTTGGTAAACCTTGCTCGCAAAGAACCTTTAAACCGCTTGTAATCTGTTTTTCCGATTATATCAAAAACCGCACTTTGCGATATTTCATCCTCGTTTTTTTTGACGTTTGTATCATACCGGTATGCCGCTGCAAAACCTAGAAATTTAAATGGTTCGTAACCCAGTTTTCCCTCGAAAATATACTCATCAACTTTAAAATCGTCCTGCAACCTCAATTCAGGTATAAAACTGAACTCGAATTTTTTCAAAAATTTTTTGGTTATATCAACTTCGATCCATGTTCCAAATTTTTCGGTTTTTGCATGGGTAATCGTAAAACCAATCAGCAGTATAATAGCCGTTAATAAAAAACGCTTCATTTTGTGGTCTTCATTTTGCTTGAACCATTAATAAAGAAATAGACGGTTATTCGCGCAACATCTCGTAAAAAGTCAACCTTGTCAATTCTGTATCGTCTTACTTTTATCCCCGTACGTTTTTCAATGTCGGCAATTAGCTCGGCTTCCTTGTCCTCGTGAATATTTTCAACGTTTTCGTAAATAATCTGCAATGAATCTTCCTGGCGGAGCATGAGTATGTGTTCCAAAATCCAAAGTGCTCCAACAAGTAATATGTTTACCAGTGTAAGTTCAATGTATCCAAGAAAATCTTTCGAGAGTGCATTTATAACTGAAACAGCGATAATTACAAAAAGATAAGTCATCTCTTTAATAGGAATGGCGTCGGTTCGGTACCGAATAATGCCGAAAATGGCAAAAAGTCCGAGGGCAAATCCTAACTCCAGTTTTACATTTTGTAGCAGGAAAACAAGCATGAATACTGCAATGCTAATGGCAAAGTAGCTAAAATAAAATTCTTTACGTTTGCTGTTTCTGGCATACAACATGACCACAACAAAAAATGTGGCAATCAGATTAAATCCAAATCTGATGGCCAGCGACCAGAAATTTTCGAGTTGCATTTGACTTAAGGGAATAATATCTAAAAATTCCATTGTTTTATTTAGTTTAAAATTTCTTTATACAAAAACCGGAGCCGGGGTTTAAAAGCATTATGCTTTAATGCAGATTCCAACATAGCGCGTCCGGTGCAATATTTCGACATACCCCGTTGTCTTATTTTTAAATTACGCAATATCGCAACAATTGGCGATGATTTTAAGCTATTCCCTCGTTTAAGTTCAAAAATACCCAAATCTGTAATCTTTAATACATTGTTTTCGTTCCAAAATACAGGAGAAATATCAATGGTACAACGATCGAGTTTGTCTTTATGAATTAATGTTAAACGCGTAAATTTATTGTTTAAAACGGGCAACAGGTTTTCTCCTGAATATTGTGTTTCGTGTTTAATAAAATTATTTTCAGCAGGCAAAAAATTGGTTTTCTCAAACGAAGATTCCACTCTGTCCTTTATAGTAATCTTTTTATTGGTTTTATATTTTACCTCAAGAAAACTGCTATTGGTAGAAATATATTTTCGTTTTCTAATTTTGTGCCGGTTCATTTTGCTGTTGTGATGTTTCATGTACATCGAATTATCCGGGGTATCGAAATAGGTGGTTTGATATTCCATTAACCGCTGTCCATCAATTTCAAGAATCTTGTATTCAGAGAGGGTCTGTTCCAGAATTTGATGCAGTTTGGACAAATGAAACCAGTATTTCCGATCAATTCGGCTCATCAGTTTCACTTCATCAATTTCATAAAGGGAAACCGGAGTGAATTTTGAAATTATATGGTTTATATCGTTCAAATCGGTCGGTTGATAAATTTTTACAAGGCCACAATATTATGGATTTTTATTAAGAAACTGTTACACTTTTTGTTATTTAAAACGAGTATTGACACAGAAAGGAGACAAAAATTCAAAGCAAATCCGGGATTAAATAACCTTATTTAACTGCAAGATTAGTGCCACAATATATAACCTATGAATAGTTTAAAGTATATTAAATAGCGAGGTAGTTGAAATTTTTCCCATAATAAACAACATCAGGTATGTAAACTTTTATTCCGGAAAGTATTTTGAATCGTTTAAAATCTGCTGGTAGTTGCAGTTTTGCATGATGTCGGCCAAAGTTGTTTCGGGGTATTTTTTCATGTATTGGCGAACAATCTGCCATCCGATCCAAACCCCGGTTCGCCCGGGCGATTCAAGTGGAAATCCGCTGGTAGTGGGACTTGCATTGATGTAACGAATAATATCCATTCTTTTATTCGAGTACAGCATTTTATGTTCAATCAATTGCGACCACATTTGCGCTTCATTTTTTTTGCACCACTGGAGCTGCTGTTTCGTGAAACCGATTTTTAAAGAATCATGCATTTCTGGCAGCAGTGCATCAACAAAATACATCAGTTTTCCCTGGTGAATCATGTTATCGAGTAACGTTGTAGTTTTATTGTTACTCTCAAATTCGGTTGCTCCCCAGGCGTATGCAACATCAGAAACAATTTTGTCTTTGTGCATATTCAGTATTTTGTATTGCGGGGTTGAACTTAGCATCCGGTAGTATCTGCAATCCCTTCCGAGGTATTTGTCCAGGCTGATTCCAATTATATTTTCGGCGGTAACAATCGATTGATTAAACCCTGAAAAATAGGCGTAAACCGTTGGCAACTCTTTATTGGGGAAGTGGTACTGAAAATATTTGAAAGCCTTGTTTAGCTGATTTTCGGTTTTGTCGAAGTCTGAGAATTCGGTATCGACGAGTTTTTTTACATTTAAAATCATTGTATCTGTAAGAAAATACTTCATTCTTTCCATAAAAAGAGAATCGCCAATTCCTCCAATCTGAATCACCTTGTAAGTAAAAAGGTCAAAGAATTCTGGGTATTTGTTGCTCAATTCCGTTAGCGATTTTAATGTATCGGCTGAATTTATATCGAATAATTCCTTGTCGAACCGAACCACTTCAATTTCAGTTTTAATTTCAGAAATATCCACTTTTAAAGGATTCCGCTTGCATGAAAAAAGCGATAAAAGCAGAAGGACAGAAAAAAACAATTGTTGAATCAGTTTCATTTATTTTGAATTTTTATTCAATACGTTTCATTAAAAATAATATTGCGAAAGTGAAGTAAAAATTGGAGATTTGCAATCACAAAACAAGTTCAGAAGTTCCGGGTTCAGAGTTCAGAGTCTGAACTTTGAACCCGGAACTCGAAACTTTAAACTGATTCTATGAAAGTTGCATTGGCACAGTTAAATTACACGATTGGCAATTTCGAAGGAAATTCGGCAAAAATTATCGCCCATATCAACAAGGCAAAAAATGAGGGAGCCGATTTGGTGGTTTTTTCCGAACTGTCGGTTACAGGTTACTATCCGCACGATTTACTTGAGAAAAAGGAGTTTATCCAGAAAGCTGAAATTACAGTTGAAAAAATTGCTGAACACTGTATTGGAATTGCCGCAATTATTGGCGCACCAAGAATTAACGAAAATGCGCGGGGAAAACAATTGTACAACTCTGCCTTTTTTCTAAATGAAGGGAAAATTCAGCACATTCAAAATAAATCGTTGTTGCCCACGTACGATATTTTTGATGAATACCGCCATTTTGAACCCAACCGCGAGTTTAAAATAGTTGAATTTAAAGGCGAAAGAATTGCCGTAACCATTTGTGAAGATTTGTGGGACGAGTTGCCCACTGCCAACGAATTCGGGAAAGATAAACTTTACCAGGTTTCGCCGATGGAAGAACTGTCGAAACTGAATCCTGGTTTTGTGGTCAATATTTCGGCATCACCATTCTCATACAACCAGGAGGAATGGCGCAAAAATGTACTGATTAACAAGGCAAAAAAATACAAAGTGCCCATTTTTTACATCAACCAGATTGGCGCCCAAACCGAGTTGATTTTCGATGGAGGCTCAGTTTTTATTGACGAAACAGGTGAGATTGTAAAAGAACTCAGATATTTCGAAGAAGATTTCATGTTGATTGATACCGGAAATGTTGGTGAAAAACAACTGCAACCCAATACTGAAACCCTTGAGAAAATACACGACGCACTGGTTTTGGGTATCCGCGATTATTTTGGCAAAATGGGCTTTAAAAAGGCGACACTTGGTCTATCGGGAGGAATCGATTCGGCGCTTACCCTGGTTTTGGCAGTTCGTGCGCTGGGCGCCGAA
This sequence comes from Draconibacterium sp., assembly GCA_035467235.1. Classification (GTDB taxonomy): domain Bacteria; phylum Bacteroidota; class Bacteroidia; order Bacteroidales; family Prolixibacteraceae; genus Draconibacterium. The sequence continues at coordinate 6,285 of DATITY010000130.1, forward strand.
AATGTGCGCGTACTTTTAATGCCCTCAAAATATTCATCGGGGCACAGCGTTGATGATGCCCGGCAATTAGCCGAAAACCTGCGTGTTCAGTATGATATTGTCAATATCCAGGAAGCTGTTGATGCTTTTGAAAAAGGATTGTCGCCACTTTTTTCCGGAACTTCGCCCGATGTTACCGAAGAAAATATCCAGGCCCGTGCACGTGGAATTTACCTGATGGCAATTTCCAACAAATTTGGCCACATTTTGCTGAATACCACCAATAAAAGCGAATGCGCCGTGGGTTATGGAACCTTGTACGGCGATATGAACGGAGGTTTGGCTGTTTTGGGCGATGTTTATAAAATGGATGTTTTCAGGCTTGCCCGATTTATTAATAGAGATGCTGAAATCATTCCTGAAAATACAATCACAAAACCACCATCCGCTGAATTGCGCCCCAACCAGAAAGATACTGATTCATTACCCGAGTACCACGATTTGGACAGGATGCTGTTTGCTTTTATCGAGCAAAACCTTTCGCCCAAGGAAATCGTTGCAATGGGTTTCGACGAACCGGTGGTGAACCGTGTAATCAGGATGGTAAATATGAACGAATACAAGCGTTTTCAGGCAGCGCCCATTTTGCGCATCAGTTCGAAAGCTTTTGGTTTTGGCCGAAGGATGCCGCTGGTTGCGAGATATTAGAAGTGATTTGGATTTTTCTATGATGTAATAATCTCATTGTAAAGAACATACAAAACCATCTGTTTTAGATTTTCTGTTTTGGATGGTGGAACAGATTTGCACAACTGATTATTGATATTTTGAAAAAAAGCACCATCAAATTCTAAGAAGTATTCCATTATTCGTTTTCATTTAAATCATTTCTTTAATTTATAAAAACTGGCAAGTTTTTCATCGTGTGTTATTTTTTCATTAACTCACAAACAATATTATCATTATGACTGTTTAATCACTATTTTCGTATCTTTATGAAACGAAATGTGAAATAACATTGTAACATTGTCAAAAACAGATAAAAACCTTTAATACCGGGGATATGGAACAGCAAATGAGTGGAATACTTGATTCTTACCGTCTGGAAGGATCTCATTTCGATGAAGTTTATACTGAATCGAAATATCCAAAACAGCATTATCAATCCATTTTGGAGCGCTTTAATCAGCTCTCTCTTACCGATTTTGAACGAATCAACAACGAGGTTAAAACAGCTTTCTTTAACCAGGGAATCACTTTTGCCGTTTATTCCGACGACAAAAAACCTGACGAACGTATTTTTCCATTCGATTTGTTTCCCCGGATTATTCCCTACAATGAATGGATGCAACTTGAAACGGGTGTAATTCAGCGAAATAAGGCAATCAACTTGTTTCTTCTCGATATCTACCACAAAAAGCAGATTTTGAAAGACAAGGTGGTTCCCGCGGAACTGATTTTTTCGTCGAAAAATTACCTGAAGGAGATGATTGATTTTACTCCCGAAGGGGGCGTTTACACGCACATTTCGGGTACCGACCTGATAAAACATACGGATGGCCAGTACTACATTCTGGAAGATAACCTGAGAACTCCATCGGGTGTAAGTTATGTTTTATCGAACCGCATGGCATTGAAAAAGTCGTTGTTCGAATTGTTTAACAAGCTTAAAACCCGAACCGTATATCAATACCCGGAGCATTTGCTGGAGATATTAAAAACGGTAAAACCTAAAAATACGGAAGTGCCAACGGTTGTTGTAGTTACTCCCGGAATGTACAATTCTGCCTATTTCGAGCATACTTTTCTGGCGCAAAAAATGGGTGTTCCTCTGGTTGAAGGAAGGGATTTGTATGTGGATAAGGATTTTGTTTACATGAAAACCATTCACGGGCCAATTAAAGTTGATGTGATTTACCGCCGTGTTGACGATGAATTTATTGATCCGCTTGTTTTCAGAAAAGATTCGATGCTCGGGGTGCCGGGCCTGATGAATGCATACCGGGCAGGTAACGTAACTTTGGCCAATGCGCCCGGAACCGGGGTTGCGGATGATAAGGCTGTCTATAATTATGTGCCCGACATCATAAAATATTATCTCAACGAGGAGCCCATCCTGAACAACGTGCAAACCTATCGTTGTGAAAGGGAACAGGACATGAAATATGTACTTGAAAATATCGACAAACTGGTGGTTAAACCCGTTGACGAATCGGGCGGTTATGGAATTACAATTGGAACGACCCTCACCAAAGAACAAATTGAAGAGGTGAAAGTGAGGTTAAAATCAAATCCTCGAAAATACATTGCACAACCCATTATGAGCCTTTCCGTTCATCCCACTTTTATTGATGATACAAAGGAATTTGAACCGCGCCACATCGACCTGCGCACTTTCAGCCTGATGGGAAAAAATACCGAGTATATTCTGAAGGGCGGACTTACGCGGGTTGCACTCAGTAGAGGGAACCTGATTGTAAACTCTTCGCAGGGAGGAGGCTCTAAAGATACCTGGGTGGTTGACTAATTTTTTTAATACCGTAAAAAGGAAATTTATGTTATCAAGAGTAGCAAACAATTTATACTGGATGGGGCGTTATATCGAAAGAGCTGACCATCTGGCGCGTTACAGCAAGGCAAACTATTTTTCGTCGCTGGATGCACCGATTTTAAAGACCCACGACCGGACTTTTGTGCTGGAATCGATGCTTTATATGGCAGGTATTTTTGACATGGAAGAAATCACCGAAAGAGATGTGCTGTTTAAAATTGGCCTCGATACCCAAAATTCAAATTCAATAATAAGTAATATTACTTATGCCCGCGAAAATGCCCGTGGCGCAAGAAATGTAATATCAACCGACCTCTGGGAAGCCATTAATAAATATTATCACCTGGTAACCAGTTATCCGCTTGAAACCTATTTAACTACCGGGTTGTACGATTTTACGCAGATGATTGCCGACCAAACTTCAATAGTTGGCAGCAAAATTTACGGCACTTTGCTACACGACGGTGAATGGGCTGTTATTTTATTCGGAATGCACATTGAAAGGGCTATTCAGATTATTCGCATTATCAACGCCAAGTTGCACGATATTTATAAAATTGAACAGGCCGGACATCCCGGCACTGAAATGAGCTTTGAATGGACAAATCTTTTGCGCTGTGCCGAATCATTTGACATGAACCGGAAGTTTTACCGTACCATCCCCAACCGCGAGCAAGTACTCGAGTTCTTAATGCTTAACCAGAACTGCCCGCGTTCAATCAGCTATTCGTTAAAAGGAATCAGAAAGTACGAGGAAAAAATCAGCCGGAATGAAGGTCAGGATGCCAATACAACCAGTTATAAAATCAGAAAACTGTCAGAACAATACCGTTATCTTTCATTTGAAGAATATAAAGATGATATTTACGGATTATTAAACAGTACTCAGGCCAAAATTCTTGAAATTGGCGCCGAGTTCGAAAAAAAATACCTTTCGTTCTGATGCAGGAATTTGATATTGAATATTTTATTGAAAATAAGTATGAGCAGCCAGTTAGAAAAGCAAATTTTCACTTGCTGGTAATTCCCGATTCCAATCCACAGCAAAAAGTGGTTGACTTAAAGTTTTACTGTTCCGAAAATCAGGAAGCACATCTTTCGAAAAATATTTTTGGCTTCGAAACCATCACATATTACATTGGAAAACCATTTTCAGAATTCTGGTTTAAACTGACTGCAAAAATTCAGAAACCTGAAGTTAATCCTTTCTATGTAAGTCCGTTAATGCCGGGTGATGAATTTGAACTTATCCATTCACCCGATTTTCAGATTGATAACCACCTGTTTCTTTCCTCAACGCCACTTACTCTAATGCCGGCTGTTGTAAATTGCTCTATTCCTGTTTATTCCGGTGAAACACAGGTATTCGATTATCTGCTGAAATTAAACAGTTATCTTCATCATTTACTGGAATATTCACCTGAAAGTACTGATGTAAACACACCCATCGAAGAGGTTTTAAAAATCAGGAAAGGAGTATGCCAGGATTTTGCCCATGTTTTTATTTCTGTGTGCCGGCAAAACAAAATACCTGCACGTTATGTCAGCGGATATTTAAACCAGGGCGCCGGATTTACGGGATCAAGTCAACTCCATGCCTGGGTTGAGGTTTTAATACCGGAGTTGGGTTGGATTGGTTTCGATTCAACTAATAACTTGCTCGCCGACCATCATTATATTAAAATAGCGCATGGCACCGATTACCGCGATTGCAGCCCGATTATCGGAGTTTTGGAATCAACAGGCAATCAAAAAAGTATTCATTCAGTAACCGTAACAAATCAATAATTTATGACATTTTGTGTTGCAATAAAAAGTAAAAC
>DATITY010000131.1:0-13179 GCA_035467235.1 Draconibacterium sp.
CCTCGCTTCCTCCAATTCTTCTGGTTTTCCAACATCCATCCATAAATCCGAATCATCATAAAACCCCATAATCTTTTGTGTTTTGGCCAGTTCGAGGTAAAAGTCGGTAACCGAAAAACGGTCGGTTTCGGGCATCAGCGGTAATATTTCAGGATTAAAAATATGAATTCCACTGTACGCAATTTCAATAGCACTTTCAAAATGTTCAGGATTTGATACTTTGGTTTCCCCGGTTTTCTTGTTTATCCAGCCAACAAGTCGTTTTTCAGTATCGAATTTGAAATATCGCTGGGTTTCCCGGCTTCGAACTGCCAGTGTTACCAAAGCGCCCGATTTCCTGTGGTCGGCAATCAACTGTGAAATATCCATATTGCTGATAATGTCAACGTTGTAAACCAAAACAGGTTCTTTATCAGTAAAAAATCCTGCTGCTTTTTTCAGACCGCCGCCGGTGTCGAGCAGTTTTTCGGTTTCATCGGAAATGTGGATTGGAATTCCAAAATCGTTTTCTTTCAGAAATGAAATAACCAATTCCGAAAAGTGATGGACATTCACCACAATTTCTGTAATTCCTTCATTTTTTAGTTTTTCAATGGCTAGTTGCAGCAATGGTTTCCCTCCGATTTCGACAAGCGCTTTTGGTTTTGCAATGGTTTCGTTTTGCAAACGTGTGCCAAGCCCGGCGGCAAAAATCATTGCTTTCATTTCGTGAAAAATTCAATGAATGACAATCTTTTCATTCAACACGTTTTTTGCGGTGTGAATTCTTATAAAGTAAATTCCTTTTCTCAAACCGCTGACTTCAATTTCAGTTTTAAATTGATTTGATTTAACAGATTTTACAGTTTTGCCATTTGAATCAATAAGCTCAACAAAATGAACCATTTCACCTGATTTACTTTCAACAGTTACTTTACCTTCGGTTACAGGATTTGGATATACTGAAATGAACAGAAGATTTTCTTTTATATCAACTGCTAAAGTGGCTGTTTGACTGCCAAAAGGATATCCAACATCGGGCAGGGCGGCCATATACGATTTTAACCAGGTCATTGCAGAGCGTTCGGTGCCATTGCTATTCAAAATGCCGGTTCCTTTTTCCCAGGTAGCGCCTTCCACATATCCCCATAATGTAATACCGGCAACTGCGGGATGATTCCAATATATAGGAAATGCTGTTTCGTAACCCTTCTTTTGATTTGCTTCAGATATTGGACTTCCTTTTAAATCGAGTTCTGTCACATAAACGGGCACCCCCGATTTTGCCATGTTATTTAACGCATTTTGCAAATTGTTAGCATTAATTCCATCAACATTAAACCAGTGGGCCTGGGTTCCGAATCCATCAATTAACCCTCTGTCGCGGAGCACTTTTACAAGGGCCAGTATTTCGTTTAAACCTGCGCTGTTGGTTTCCAGTTCAAAATCGTTGATAACAAGTTTTGAGTTGGGAAAGTAAAGACGCGCTTTTTCAAACAGCCAGATGGCCCAGTCGTAACCAGTTGCTCCCGGTCCGCCCATACCGGCCCTGAAATAAGGTGTTCCGGCTGCGTGTTCCTGTTTATTCCAGGTGTTCAGGTACATGTTTTCGTTTAGCACATCAATTTGGTCGATAAACGGATAACGGTTTGCAATTGCCGCCATATATTCTTCCATTTCGGCTTTGAAATCAGCCTGATTCAGGGTTTTTATCCAGTCAGGATACTGGCTTCCCCAGGCAATAGCATGATACCTAAAACCCAGGTTATTATTTTTTGCATGGCTGTAAATCAAATCGGCATTATTCCAGTTCATAACATCGCGGGTCCTTTCAACCGAACCCCATTTACAGCCATTTTCAGCAGTAACACCGTTCCAGTAATTATTAAAATCAGACCTGATATTGCCTGCAATAATATTGGCCAGGTATTTTCCTTTGCCTGCGCTCAACCCCATTGGTTTAATATCGGCAGTGCCAACAGTAATTAATACTCCAGCCGATGTGAAAACTGTGTCGCTGTTATCAGTGGCTTTTGCGGTTATTCTGTAATTTCCTGCAGGTACTTCAGTCCATAAATAAGAGTAAGTATTTGAGGTTGCAGTGGTAGTTTCTCCTAATTTAATGTCATCGCTAAAAAATTCCACTTTGGAGACCCTTCCCCCTGTTTGTGTTCCTCCCAAATCGGTTGCGTAAACACGAATGTTTACATCGGTTCCCTGTTTAAAATATGCATTGCTGTGTGGCATTGTTATTACGCAGGATGGCGGGGTGTTTTGTCCGTTTAATATCAATGAGGAAATGATGGTTACGAGCAAAAGGAATGTTTTTTTTATCATTTGATTATTTGTGTTTATGAAAATTCGCTGATTTCCGTGTAAAATATTTTTTGTATTGAGAATCTTTTAAAGTGTTTGAACAGCAGATTTCTTACCGTATCCGATTTAGACTCCTAACCAGCGCTTCGTCTTTTCCGATGGCACGAATGGCAAGAAAATCCAGAATTGCGGCTACGACTGGAAAAACCACCGGAATTTTGAACGCCACCTTCGCATCTGTAAAACCTGCATAAGTGAAATAAAAAAACATACCAAACAATCCAAGTAATAAAACAATCGAAAAAACCATTATTCTGATTTGAAGAATGCGTTTTTTGTAAAGGAATATAACTACAAAATGAAGTAAAGCAATAATCAGGATAAAGATGAAAATTGCCAGGCCGTTAAAAACTAAATTTTCACCAGCGTAAATTCCTTTTGCTACAAAAGTGTAAAGCTCATTATTTACTGAAAGATCGGCAAATTTTAATTTCAGCAGAGAAGTAATCAGCAATGCTGAAATAAATAGATAAATCGTTTGTATTCTTTGAATCATAGTTTTTCAATTTATGCAAAAATAGCTTTTTTTATGAATGTACTACAGTCAAAGTAATGGTATCACTTAAAGTTATGCTATGACTGGATTGGAAAAAAGGAGAAATGTTTCGAATCGTGATACCTGATTTTAGTCATAGCATCACAGGAAGTGATACCATGACTAACCAACAAATTCACACACTTTTTCAATCTCGTTTTGGTTGATGTACCATAAATAACCATCTACTTTTTCGAAACCGGTTTCCTTTAATATTTTGGCATAACGCGATACCTGCCGATTGTAATTGTCCGACTTCTTTTCGCCCGTTTTGTAATCAACCACAATTGCTTCATTTTCAAAAATCATTATTCTGTCAGGGCGTACTATTTTTTCATTGGTTAACAGGCTGCGCTCGTTCAGAATTTGATATTTTCCGCTGAACCAATCAGAAATCAGGGGATTTTCAAAACTGATTCTGATTGCTTCCTGTATTTCATCCAGTTCAATTTCGTTTATTTTACCATCGGCCAATGCTTTGATACAGGCGTTTTCAATATCAGCTTTGGTTTTAACCGTCGACAAAATATCGTGAATTATTTTTCCCCTGTTTTTTACTGCAACTGTTCTTTCTCCGGTAATCAGAAAATCCTCTCCCGAATTGCGCAACTTCACCCTTTCGCTGAAATCGTTAAACTGGTAGTTTTTAATAATGACTGACTTGGACTGTTCCGGTTTTGCAATGCCTGCTTCAATTGACCCTAATTGAAAAACAGTTCGGTCTTCATTCCAGCAATCTGAAAAAAGTTTCTCTGAACCCAGATTTTCAAGCGCTTTATTTAGCAAAAAATGAATGGGTTTCAGTGAATCCTCGTTGTTGCTTTTTGTCTCTTTCGGATGAGGACAGTGAATAATCAGCGCCGATTTTGCACGTGTAAATGCAACATAAGCCATGTTGAAAACATCGATAAAATGATTGGCGGTTTCTTCGAAATAGTCGTTTTTGAAAAGACTTTTTTTCATGTCCTTGCCAGCCACAACCGGTAATAGCGGAAACTGGTCAAATGGCGCTGTTTCGGGTTTGCACCACAAAATCGGGGCAAAATTTCCATATTGGCCAATTCGCCAGTCGAACCAGGGAATTAACACTGCTTTAAATTCCAGTCCTTTTGATTTATGCACGGTTAACAAACGGATTGAATCAATCTCCTCGTTCACGTTTACCGAAGTGAAAAGCCCTGTTTCGTTCCACCAGTACAACAGATTTGAAAGGTCGTTTGAAAGCGATGATTTCAACTCTCCCGCCTTATCAATAAGGGTTTGGATAAACGGCAATTCGGTTTCAATTTCAAAAAGCTGAAAAACCGAGCAGATTTGAATAATGGCCTCGTCGAGTGAAGTGAGCAGTACTTTTTTCTTTATCAGCTCAATTTTTGGCGCCAGTTCATTTTCGAAAACTGAATTGAAATCTGTGTTAAAAACCTGTTCTGAAAACTCCGGATTTCCGGTTTCAAGTTTTCCACGGTTCTGAAGTTCAGGTTTTAACCAGTTGGCCCAATGGTTGATAATCGCGACTTTTGAAATTTCATTACCGGGATTGATAATGAAATTAATGGTGTCGATTACGGTTAAAACTCCCTGCGAGGCAAACAGGAACAGCGATTCGTTGGAAAGCACCGACAGATTGTATTTCGAATTTTCGGGTAATCCCGCAGCAGCCAGAAACTCCTCAATAATAGGTGTTCCTTCCTTGTTTCGGCGGATTAATATGGCAATTTCAGAGGCTTTTATTCCTTTGTCCTGCAATTGTTTTACCTGTTCGATCATCATTTTTGGCGAATCTTCTTTAAACTGATCTTCTTCAAAAAACCTTATTTTCACAAATCCTTTTCGCTCTGCATCTGGATTTCCGGGAATTTGGGTAATCGAACTGGTTATATTTCTGAAACGCTCAGTGTAAAAATCGTTATCGTCAATGTTACTGAAAAGTCTATCTTCAAAAACCATTCTCAGGTTTTCGAAAATATGGTTATTAAAATCGATGATGTTTTTATCGCTTCGCCAGTTGTTAACCAACGTGTGTTCCGCGATTTGATTTTCAGTAAAATCGGAATAGATCTGTTCGGCCAGAATCCGGTAATCGCTGTTTCGCCAACGGTAAATCGATTGTTTAACATCGCCCACCAGCAGGTTTTTATTTCCTTCGGCCAGTGAGTTAATAATTAACGGCCTGAAATTGTTCCACTGCAAACCCGATGTATCCTGAAACTCGTCGAGCATAAAATGGTTATAAAAGCTGCCTGTTTTTTCGTATATAAACGGCGAGTCGCTCTGCCCTATGATTTTGCTCAGCAGCAGGTTTGAATCGGACAACTGTAAAACTCCTTTTTCGTGGAGCAGGAGTTTTATTTCTTCCTTTAAATCGGTTAAAATTCCCAGCATTCGGAGTTGTTTTAAAACCACGATTGCTGAGTAATATTTTTCTTCGCCGGATCTAATAAAATCAGTAATTTGTTTCAAAAGTGGCTGAAGTTGTGATTCAACCAAAGCATGAATTTCCTTCTTTTTTGAACTGGTTTTGGTGTACCATTTTTCCACACTTTCAGCAGCATTTTTTGCAGTTGCCGAAATTTCATTCAAATAGCCGCTTTCGTATTTTGCAAACAACGAGCCCGGACCTTTTTCCTTATTTGAAAAATCATCAACTGTTAATCCACTTTCAGCAATTATGACCACTCCTTTTTTACCCAAAGTTTTAAGGTGATTTTCAAACTGAATTTTAATCAGGTTCAACTCTTTTTGCAGACTGACAAGGTTTTCGTGGCTGTAAACCGATTCGCTGTCGTCGGGGAAAAAGAGTTGAAACTTCTCTTTGAACAACTCCTGTCCAAGCGATTTTATATCTTCTTCGATGCGCTGACTGTAACTGTCCTCAATTTTTTCTTTGCTGAAATCCTTTAGCCAGCTTAATAATTTTTTGTCCTTATCTATTTTTGCCAGAAGCCGGTCGGTGGCTTCGGCCAGAATCATTTCGCTGTCGAGTTCGAGCCTGTAATTGGGCGAAATACCCAGTTCGCGGTTAAATGCCTTGATGGTGCGCTGGGTAAAAGAATCGATGGTGCTGATGGAAAAACGATTGTAATCGTGCAGAATATTCTTTAAAACCAGTTTTGCATTTTTACGAATCAGGGGTTCCGGCATTTGGTTCTCTTTTTGAATTTCAGCAATATATTTACTTGGCTGGTGGCTTGCCAGTTCATTTAGTGTTTCCAGTATCCGGGTTTTCATTTCGTTGGTGGCCTTGTTGGTAAAGGTTACCGCCAGAATATGCCTGTAATTTTGCGGGTTTTTCAGCAATAATTTCAGGTATTCAACCACGAGTTGAAATGTTTTGCCGGAGCCGGCTGAGGCTTTGTAAACGGTTAGCATACGTTAGTTTAATGTTTAATGTTGGATGTTTAAAGTTAGTTCAAAGTTCAAAGTTTCGGGTTCAAAGTTCAGAGTTTCGGGGTCTGTGTACTTTCTTTTCAATCTGTCAGTTTTTCAATTTGTCATTCAATATTCAACATTCAACATTAATCATTCAAGATTCCAGTCTTCCATCAAAAGCCGGGGTATCTGCCGCCTTGAGAAACGTTGAAGCGGGTTTCAATTTTAAAATTTTTCGACACTTTGTACTGCATAAACAGGGTTGAGCCGTAGCGGTCGAATTTGTTCATTCCCATGTTAGGCATTGGTGGCCCCGACATCAGGGAATTTGCACCGTAACTAAATCCGCCAAACGAGAATTTGTCACTGAATTTGTAAGCACCTTCGCTTAAAACCATTCCATTTTGGTAGAAAGGTGATGGAAACGGATTCATCCCGGTAGAAATGTCAGAGTTGTATAAACTGTTAAAATTGAAAACATTAAAGTTTAATGAATACATTTTTGCAAACTCGTTATTTAAATCGAACCCCGATAATTTAATTGTTTCAGGAAATAAATCAGTGCGGAATTGTCCTGAAACCAACTGGCGGTATTCAATTTGTTTTTCGAGTTCAATCTGAGATGAGTCCTGTTCGAGCGGCATTAAAATTTTTCCCTGCTGGGCAGCGCTGACCATCGAAATTAGAATCAGTAAAAGAAAAAATATGTTTTTCAAATTTGTCATCCCTTCAAAACTGCTTATTTCTTCAAAATTATAATTATTTCGGGAAAGGTGAGCTTGTACGGAATAATATACATTGTTAATTTTGAATTTTTATGAGCAATTGGATTAATCAATTCGTTCTATTTCAACCCAAAACGGTAAAATGTTCTTATCCCCGATACTGTAAAAAGGAACCAGTTCGCAACTCATATCGTTCAGAAAGATATTATTCATTTCAATGATGTCTGTATTGTTTTTTTCGTTTTTCAACTGATTGACCACTGCTCCGGTTTCGAGGTACATCCTGCCACCGGCAGCAACTGGTTGAACAAACTTAAATTTTAAATTGTAAAGCCCTTTCTTTATTGTTATTTGCCATTTTCCGTAAATCTCTTCCTGCGCCCAAATTCCGCGTTCACCACCGGCGTCGTTTCTGTTAAGAAAAACAGGATTTTCACTTTTATTTCCAATCATAATTCGAGGCTGATTTAAAATGTTTTCAGAACTGATTAATTCCTGGTACATTTTGTCGAGTTCAGATTTTAACGTCTTTGCAATCTCTGTTTTTTCTGAAACTAGATTTTTCTGTTCAAAAGGATCCTGTTTAATTTCGAACAATTCAAAATCGGATATTTCAGCGTTGTAGCTGGTTTGTCCCACCAATTTGTAATTGCCCTTTTGAAGTGAAATGTTGTTGTAGAGTTCGGGGTAACGCCGGGTCCAGTAGAAAAACAAGGAACGATCAGCCCAATCAACAGAATTGCCGTTTAGCAACGGTGCCAGGCTTTTACCGTCGATAACGCGATCAGTGGGAAGTTTGGCTTTGCAGATTTCGGCCAGCGTTGGCAAAATATCGATGTGGGCAGAAGTGGTTTCAATATCTTTGTTTCCATTGTATTTTGCCGGATACCGTAAGTAAAACGGGACACGGACACCTCCCCGGTAAACACTTCCTTTGAGACCGCGCATTCCAGCCACGTAACGGCGCTGTTGTGGTCCGTTGTCGGTCATAAAAATCACCAGCGTGTTGTCTGCAATTTTTAGTTCATCCAGTTTTTTGAAAAGTTTTCCGACATTTTCGTCAATACACGAAACCATTGCATACACTTTTCTTGCATCTTCTTTATCCTTGTCGGTCATTGCGGGAAATGGCCTGCCTTCTTTTTCAAAACCTGTTGACGGATCAATATTTTTATATCGCTGATAATATTTATCGGGAACCTGCAACGGAGTGTGAGGCGCATTAAAAGAGAGGTAACAGAAAAAAGGCGACTGGCGGTTCTTTTCAATAAAACCAATGGCCTGTTCAGCAAAAATATCGGTGCAGTAACCTTTGTATTTCTCCTGTTTTCCGTTGTGCCAGAGTACCGGATTGAAATAGCTGCTGTCGCCCTGAAACCAGGTTGTAAAATCGCCTACCTGTCCCATTCCACCCGACAGATGGATAACAGATTCGTCAAATCCCTGGTCGTTGGGGCGCGACGGATAATTGTCACCGAGATGCCATTTCCCGAAAATTCCGGTATCATAACCTGCTGATTTCAGCATTTCGGCAATGGTAATTTCGGAGGGTGCCATAATTGCTCCACCATTGTATGTATCGCGAACACCTGTGCGCAGCGAATAACGTCCGGTCATTAATGAGGAGCGGGTAGGGGCGCACACCGGCGAAACATAAAACTCGCTAAACCGGATGCTTTCGCTGGCAAACTTGTCGAGAACCGGAGTTTTTACCTGTGGATTCCCGGTAAAGCCCAAATCGCCGTAACCCTGGTCATCGGTGATAATTAGAATTACATTGGGACGGGTTTCGGTTTGAGTGAAACACAAGTTGGAAATAAATAGTAAAGTGAAAGAAAATAAAAATGACCGTTTCATAAAAGTTGCTTTACGTTGAATTTACAATTTTACAAAAACCGGTGTCAATATCTTAAAATATCGATGATTTTGTTTTGGTGGTGAGTAGCTCCAAAAACTTCATCCCTTTGCAAGAATTTCCCTTTTCATTCAGCCGCGGACTCCAGACTGCAATGCTGTATTTCCCAGGGTGAATGGCAATAATACCGCCGCCAATTCCGCTTTTACCGGGCAACCCGACCTTGAATGTAAATTCGCCCGACTCATCGTAAAATCCGCAGGTTTGCATAATTGCGTTTACCCGTTTGGTCTGGCTTGCGTTCAAAACCTGGTGTTTGTCCGAAATCCGGTGCCCGCCGTTGGCCAGGTAGAGGTAGGTTTTCGAGAGTTCCTCGCAGGTCATTTCGATGGAGCACAAATGGAAATAGAAATCAAGCACTTCGTCGGGATTGTTTATTATGTTTCCAAACGACTTGATAAAATTGCACAGTGCAATATTGCGGTAACCAGCCGATTTTTCGGAAGCCGCAATTTTTTCAGCGTAATTTAGAGTTGGATTGCCCGAAGTTTCCCTGATAAATTTAATGAAATCTGCTTTGGGATTTTTCAATTCACTTGTCAGAATATCGCAAATAACCAGCGCCCCGGCATTGATGAATGGATTCCGGGGGATTCCCCTGTCGGCTTCGAGCTGAACAAGCGAATTAAAAGGTGTTCCCGAAGGTTCAACACCCAACCGTTCCCAGATATTTTCACCAAGCATTTTGTAAGCCAAAGTCAGCGACAACACTTTTGCCACGCTTTGAATTGAAAACTTTTGGTAGCAGCTTCCAATGCCAAATTCTGTATGGTTGGTAGTGGTTAAATAAACCCCAAAATGATTGGGATCGACACTGGCCAGCTCCGGAATGTACGATGAAATCTGGCCGCCACAACTTTTGGCTTCCACTGTATTAAAAATCTCTGTAATTATTTGCTGGTAATTCATTTTCAAATTGAATTAGAAATAATGGTTTTAATAGTTCTTCAAAGTTAGTTTTACCGGAAATTTAAAGGTTGTGATTTTATCATCCTTTTAACCAAATCATAAAAAAACGCACTCCGGTGAAGAGATGCGTAAGCATTGATTTTGTAATTTTTAATATTCTACATTAGAGTAATAATCATTTTATTCATAAACCAGCTCTCCTTCAATTTTAAAAACATATAAATGTACTCCACTAACATCGGGCGCACCAACAGTATTGAATGAGCCAGTACAATCTTTAAATTTTCCTGTACCGCTTCCCGGTGTTATATCACATTTGCTAACAAGCGAATAGTCGACTAGAGATTGAATGGTTGAAAATGTAAAATCAAAAGAATCGTCATTGGCACCAACCAATTTACCAAAACCTGTCAAGTCGAAAAATGGTAATCCATCAACTTCAACATAATTTTGCGTTTTAAAGTCATAATAACTTTGTTCAGAATTAATTTTCCCTAAATGGGTGCCGATTCCTCCGATAATTAATCGAGTGCTTGATTGCAGGTCAGGATCAGACCAACCTTCACCTTTTAGCGGAATAGGTACTTTGGCACTTTTTAATTCCATGCTTTCCGGAGTTTCAAACATTGTGTCGTCCTGGGCACAACCGGCAATTAAAATTACTGCCATTACAAATAAATAACTTAGTGTTTTCATAATCGTAAGTTTTAAATTGTTTAAAAAGGAATAATAAAATATTGGTTAAAATTCTGAAAATAAATGCCATGGAACTTGTAATAAGTTTAGATAAACTTTCAATTTTTGACGATTTCTAGTAAAATTTTTGAAAAACTTTCAATTATTTGTACGCGTTTTATTGTGCCAATTTTATTCCGTCAAAATCATCTTCCTTGTCTGTACATTTTCACCGGCTTTTAACTGGTAGAAATAGATACCCTTTGGAAGAGTGGCAGCGTTAAATTGTGTTTCATATTTTCCCGTTGGGCGTTTTTCATCAACAAGTATTTCAACTGTTCTGCCAACGATATCCAAAACCTTTAAAGTTACTTTGCTGTTTTCATCAATTTGCCAGGGAATGGTAGTGACTGAATTAAAGGGATTGGGGTAGTTTTGTTCAAGATTAAAAGATAAAGGAGATTCAATTTGTTCCAAACCAGTGGAAACAAAATAAATAGTTGTGTCTATTACCCAGTAAGGCCAGCCATCTTCGGAAATTGTATATTTCAGGTTAACGTATCCCGGGAAAGTGGCTTCATCAACAGAAATCCTTGAAGAAGGTATTCTCTTAATTTCTCCGGGTATCAAACCACTTACGGTTACCTGTTCAGGTGTAATCGATGTAATCCAGGGATTGTCACTTGTGATTTTTATTACTGGACTAATAATTTTCATCGATTCTCCTGAATGTTTAAGTTCTGTTTTAATGGAGTATTTGTTATCAGAACTTTCGGTATATGACAATGTTCCAATCGTAAGTGGTCTGTTCGTAATTCGGGTCAAATGTTTATTGATGAAATACTTACCATCAGTGATGTCAGTCACTTTTAATGATAACCAGTATATATCTTCGGGAAGGCTTTCCGGAATCCATTTACACTGCCATGAATCATTAACGGCCAGGTCAACAGGAAACATTTCAACAGAATCAACCTTTACACCATCAAGGCTTTCTAAGATTAGCTGAACTGAAACTTCATCAGTATTTGGATTTTCAACAGTGGCATTTATTGTAATTGTATCATTGACAGTATTTGGTACTTTTTTATCCATTGTCAAAGTGTGTCCGTAAGCCAGATTATTTTTCCATAACAACGGAATTTTTTCAAATACCGGATTAGCAGGTAAAATACCGGACTTGGGTCTGAAAGCGACTTCCAAATGAAAGTTATCGGGCTGAAAAAGAACAATTTGTTGAGTGCCACTATTATAGATATCCCCAGATGATTGGCTGCCAGGACCATCATTATTATCAAAAGATGCAATCTGTTTCAATTCATCCAACGTTATGGTTTCACCGTAATTTTGTAGCTGAGTCTTTAAACTTTCCCATCTGTTCATATTCGACGGATTTCCGGTGTGATTATCATGATTTCCCAGTAAAAGAAACGAATTCACTGTTGCTACTGCATCAGTAAATCCCCATGTAATACCGGGATTTAAAGCAGAAGTATCGCTTCTTAATGTCCTTTGCATATTCTTACCGGTTCCGGAAAAGTTATTCTCCAGTACTTTTGATGTTTGGCTGTCGGATAGAAGCACATTATGGTTAAACGTATAATTTCTCCAGGGATTGGTTACATAACCGGCCACATCACTCAATGTACCGTAATTTTCCAGTGCAAATCGCAAATCAGTATGGAACGAATATTTATCCGTTGAGGAATAATCAGCGCTTGTCCCGGAATCCAGAATACCTGCGAAAACACCATCAGTGTTAAAGCCTGTTATCATTGTCAGGTGACCCAGGTATCCAATCAGACAAATTGATTTGCAGCCATAGCCAATCAGACAATTTGATTTGCTTTCATCATATTTAATTATTGTAACGGCCTGTAATTGTGCAAGCTGGCGTTTTGTGCCGTCATACCAATCCAGAATTCTCGCGGTCATAGGATGACCTGTTTCGGAGCGTGCCCCGTAAACCGAAATACCTGAACATTGCGTTGCACGTGCGACATCTCCGAGGAGCTGTATCATGTAAAGTTCGTCCTTTGATACTTTATTATCTCCCATGACATTAACATTCCCGCCGCTTAACTGCGAAGCCATGCCATCGATTTCATACTGGTACGACTTATGCATTTGCGGTTTTATGTCATCTACACGACTGATGAAAGTATTGTAATACGACTGGTAAACTGCTGCTTCAGCAATATAGGAATCCATTAACTGCTCATAATCAGGCTTTGTTTGCAGTATTTTTTGAATAAGTTCAACTCCCATATCATAATGGCTGATACCTGTAGTATAATCCATTATAACCTGGTAATAATTTCCGCAATCTATTATTTGCACAGCTTTTTCCGGTATTGAAAATATTTGAACTGATGAATTTTGTGCCAATAGAATGTGGGGATGCATCCAAACAAAAATAATTGTACTAAAAAGAACCGTTAAAAAAAGATTTCGATTTTTCATAGCCTTAAATTTTTAAAAGTTGTTTGAATTAAATTTTATATTCTTGATTAAAGTTCGGAAAAAAATGCCCGGAGTACTAGTAAAAAATGGAGATATTCTTTCAGTTTTTGATCATTTCTAGCAGAATTTTTTAAAAACTTGTAATTTTTGAATCAGGAGGTTTTGGTTGAATATGTTTTGTACAGTTGATCCTTTTCAAGCTATCTCACGAGTGTTTTAAATTTTGTTGGAGA
>DATITY010000132.1:0-8798 GCA_035467235.1 Draconibacterium sp.
GTCCGATCTCCCTGATACGCGATCCCGGTGGGATCGAATAACTTTATTTTATTGGTTTTTCAAAGTGGAGTATAAACCCAATTTGTATAAATCGAACCAAAAAAGCCCAGGTTTGCTACCTGTTAAATTTCTTTCGATAAATCGATGAAATAGTTTATAAAAAAGCTTCAAAAAAAAGGGAGGAAGAATTTTAGTGATTGCTGAATACCGGTTTAAAAAATGAATCTGTTGCACAAAATCATTATCAGCGGGTAAAATCTGATGCGTGATCTGATGCAGACTTTTCAGCGCTGTTTTGGTTTTGTCAAGAAAAATATATGAATCTTCAAGCCCGGTGTGTTCAACCGGATTATCGATATGAAAAATTTCAATCCCGTTTCGGTATAAATCGTACCCCAGCAAGGTGTCTTCATGTCCATAAGTTTTTAAATCTTCACTGAAATGTACCTTCTCAAAAACACTTTTTTCAATCAGAAAATTATTCGATGTGATGATAAAACCCTTTTTGCTGTTTCTTGTTTTGGCTGAAATTGCCTCGCGGTTGGTTCCGTAAAACCAGCGCAGATATTTTTCGGGGTCGGCTGGCTTTTCTGGTTTGTACGCTGTTCCCCCGCAAATCACACGATTATGTTTTACGTACTCAATAAAGTTTTCAAGATAATCTTCACTCACCGGCAACGAATCGGCATCGATAAATAGCAGGTATTTAAACTTCGACTCCATTCCCATTTTATTCCGAATGGCTGATCTGCCCAAATTGGTCTTAATTTCTTTGTAAATAACCCCGGGGAGACCGGTAATTTTGCAGTTTTTCAGTTTAACCGATTCTTTTGATCCATCATCGTAAACCCTGATTTCATAAACGATTTGCATGTCGTCAGCCTGTTCCGCAAGTTGCGAGACCAATTCGCTAACTTCATAATTGTAAACCGGAATATTGATTGAAAGCATTGCTGTTTTTTTGAATCGGTGAAAAATACTGAAAATTATACTCTATTTAAAAAGTCTCTGGTCAAAAGTAAATCTTGTAATATCTATTATCTTAATTCTTTTAAATTCAGTGTGATTTGGATTGATGAGCAGATTGTAATCGCCTTGGGTAACCGATGAAGGAATTTGCAAAACACAATACCTGTTTTCAAGTATGAATTTATCTCCGATAACCTGAGTTGATTGAGAATGTGGAAATGAATTCCAATTTGGCGGTAATTCTGAAAATTCAATTTTCTTCATTGAAATATCGTCAGGAATAAAAATTGTAATCATTACATAATCTTCCGGAATTGTTGAAATCGGGAAATGCACAGCAACTTCGGCCATTGCCAGCGACCTGTTTGCCGCGGTGTAAATCATTTCAATGCCAACCGAATTCCAGCGGGCGCCTTTTATTGCAGCGCCTACTCCGGATAACGGAGATGAGAATTTTTCCCTCGATAATCTGTAAACCTCCATTATGCCAGTATTCCGTAATTAATTCTGGTTAATTCGCCAATAACCATTTCTTTACCATAAGAATCTCTTAACAAATCAATTGGCTTCAGATTGCCTAACGCAAAACTTGGACTGTTTAGCCAAAGCTTGAACTTAGCCATGTCTCCAAATACATCCAAACCAATATTTGTGACTTCAGCCATTTCAATTATTTTTTCTGATTGGATAGGTTTAAATTTTCGAGGTTGTTGTTTATACCTTTGAAGCGATTTTGTGGAAATTGATAAAAACTCAGACCATTCTTTTTCACTAAAAGGTGTGTAATCCTGAATTCTGGAAAACAAAGAATATGGCACTCCATCCCTTATTACATGCACAATCATTAGTTTGTTCTTTAAGAAATCAGAATAGGTAATTTCGGAACCCGATGGAATCAAATACCTGCTTTTATCAGAATGCTTAATTAAGGATGAGATTTCTTTATCCAGTTTCTCAGTGTTATTATCTTCTCTCGCTTTCATTTTTAATGAATTTTAGGACATTTGTCCTCAAAATTAAGACATATTTCGTTTCAAACAAACTTTCTATGAATAATTTTGAAACTTCGCATTATCCAAATTATTTTAATTTTGAGCAGCTAATTTTTATTGTAATGAGGCAAATTATCACAATTCTACTGTTTTTTATTTCGGATTTTGCAATTGGTCGGGGTTACAACATCAACCTTAACATTGATTCAGGTGCAAATCAGAAAATAAAACTTGCCTATTATTATGTTGGCAATATTTACCTGAAAGATTCTCTGCAACTTGATGGCAGCGGAGCAGGAGTTTTTCTTGCCGACACGTTGCTACCGCAGGGTCTTTATAAAATTTACCTCGACGAAAAAAATCATTTCGATTTTTTAATTGGTGCCGACCAGGAATTTTCCATCAAAAAAGAATCTTTTGTTTCACCTGAACTTGAAATTGCCGGGGCTGTTGAGACCAATGAATTTGCCCGTTACGCGGTTTTTATGCAATCCCTGCAAAAAAAGGGTGCTGAAATCAATGATAAAATGAAAACTGCCAATGGCGAAGAAAAAACAGAATTACAGGCAAAAATGAACGACCTCACCCGCCAGTTGCACGAATACTGGTTCAGGATTAAAGATGAATATCCAAATACTTTTCTGTCGGCATTTCTTCTGGCCAATTATGTTCCTGCGCTTGATATTACAACACTTCCCGCCGGAGTTCAGCAAAATGATTCTCTGCTTTTACTGGCACGTTTCAACTATCAGAAAGCACATTTCTGGGATTATTTTGATTATAAGGACGAGCGATTCCTTTACACGCCCCTGTTCAAGCCCAAACTCGAAACCTGGTTTACCAAAGTTCTATACCAGAATTATGATTCGGTGCGACCGGCAGTTTTCAAATTTATCGAAGATGTTCGCCCCAATAAACGCATTTTCCAGTTTGCATGTTCGTGGTTTCTGAACTCCAGCATAAACAGCAATATCATGGGAATGGATGCACTTTTTGTCGATTTGGCAAGGAGTTATTATTTAAGCGGCCAGGCTTTCTGGGCAACAGAAGAATCATTAAAAAAAATAAGGGAAAACGTAATTTTTGCTGAAAATAACCTGATTGGCAAAACTGCTCCCGATCTTACTCTCGAAAATATTGACGGCGAATTTGTTAATCTTCATAAAATACAATCGAAAATCACAGTTGTTTTGATTTATGAGCCTGACTGCTCGCATTGCAAGGTATTTGTGCCGCAATTTCACAACGATGTTTATCAAAAGTTTAAAGATAAGGGGCTAAAGGTTTTCGCCATTTACTCGATGGACAAAAAGGAGGAATGGGCTGAATTTTTAACCAAACACAATTTATATGACTGGATAAATGTGTGGGATGAAACTCACATTTCGCAATTTAAAATACTGTACGACGCCCGAAAAACTCCTGCTGTTTATATTTTGGACGAAAACAAAAAGATAATTGCCAAAGGAATGACTGTTGAGCAAATCGGGGAATTATTGAAAAACCTGTTAAACTGATTTTCGTTTTTTACCGATTTGGGCAACCTGTTCAGTTGCCGCTGCCAGCGCCAGATCAAACGATGGAAAAATATTTTCCTTACCCACCAGTTCATGAATCCCTGACTTTTTCAGGTCTTCACAAACCGTATCGTTTACTCCGGACAGAACTATTTTGGTTCCATAATCTTTCAGAATTTTCAAGGCTCCCTTAAAGTTGTGCAACCCGGTGGCATCAACAAACGGAACATGACGCATACGGATAATCATTAGTTTACTGTCGAATCCAACTGACTTTAAAACTTCGCAATACTCTTTTGCCGATGCAAAAAACAGTGGGCCGCTGATTTCATAAATCCCAATACCTTTCGGTAAAGTTGAGTAATCTTCAATTACATCTGAGTCAATCCGGGTCGGAATCGTTTTTCCCATGTCTGCCATTCGTTTCATGAAAAGAACTGCAGACAGAACAACTCCTACTTCGATTGCCACGGTCAGGTCAACAAGAACAGTTAAAAAGAAGGTTGTCAATAAAACCAGAATATCAAAAACTGAACCTTTCAGAATGGAACGGAATGTTCGCCATTCGCTCATATTGTAAGCCACTGTAATCAGAATCCCTGCGAGACTTGCCATGGGAATGAGTTTCACCCATCGGCCAAAAAAAAGCATGATTAATAGCAGCGTGATTGCATGAATAATTCCTGCTACAGGTGTACGTCCGCCATTTTTAACGTTGGTTGCTGTTCGCGCAATGGCGCCGGTTGCTGGTATTCCGCCAAAAAACGGAACTACCACATTGGCAATTCCCTGACCGATTAACTCGGTGTTCGAGCGGTGGTTTCCGCTTATCATACCATCGGCCACCACAGCCGAAAGCAGGGATTCGATAGCTCCAAGCAATGCAATTGTCAGAGCCGGTTCAAAATAATATCCCAATTTTTCAAAATCGATTTTGGGGAATTCAAGGTGAAAAGTGTTGGGTATGTCGCCAAAAAAAGTTTCGATGGTACTAACCGGCAGGTTAAAAATCTGAACGGCTGCTGTCCCCAGAATAATTGCAATAATTGAGCCCGGTACTTTTTTGATGAAATTCTTAGTATAAATTACCAGTAACATGGTAACTATGGTAATTGCAACTGCATAAATATTAACTGTTGAAAGATTATCGAAATAGGTACCCCATTTGGCAATAAATCCGGCAGGCACTTTTTCTATTTCCATCCCCAAAGCGTCTTTTATCTGGGTCGAAAAAATTACAACTGCAATTCCGCTGGTGAATCCTACAATCAGCGGATGAGGGAAATATTTCAGAAGTGTTCCCAGTCGCAGCAGTCCGAAAATGATGAGCAAAAAACCAGCAAGTATCGTTGAAATGAGCAACCCGTCGAATCCATATTGCGACAGAATGGTAAATACAATCACAATAAAAGCCCCGGTTGGACCTGCAATCTGTACACGGCTTCCACCCAAAACCGACACTATTATACCGGCAACAACTGCCGTAATCAAACCCTTATCGGGCGAAACACCTGATGCTACGGCAAATGCAATTGCAAGCGGTAACGCAACAATTCCCACAACTATTCCGGCCATTAAATCACCTGAAAACTGCTTGCGGGTATAACCATCTTTTAAAACACTAAAGAATTTGGGCTTGAATATATTATCCATTCTTTTGTTTTTTTGAAATATCGCGCAAAATTACACGATTTATATTTTGAAACCGATTCATCACAGTTTAAAATATCAATGTTACCTCAAAGTAAAACTTCAAATATTGCCTTACAATAAATTGAAAATTCCTTCGAATACCCTCAAATTAAGCATTTGAAGCAATTCTGACATTTAACCTTTGCAAAAAAAACCGAAATTCATTTCTATTGGTTGAGAATAGTGTAATTTTATCGGTGTAAAAAAATAAGATATAATGTCGGTTGTTTTACCCGTATTTTTTATCGTTTGTTTGAGCCTGTTTTTCATTCCAAAGAAATTTCAGTTTTATGTTACGTTGGCTGCCGACCTTGTTTTGATTGCCTTTTCAGGTTACTATGCAATTCAGTCATTCAATTTAACAGAACCTTTTCAGTTTAGTTTTGGCCGTTTTTACGGAGCTGAAATATTTCTTGTTATCGACCGTATTTCGGCATTTTTCATACTGGTAGTTAACCTCATTGTTTTGGCCGGAATTCTCTATTCAAAAGGTTATTTAGCTCCATATATCAGCAAAAAAAACAAAACCGAATTCGGATTACATCATTTCAGTTTGCTGATGCTTCATCTGTCGATGCTGTTTGTGCTGACTTTGCGCGAGGGAATCAGTTTCCTGATTGCATGGGAAGTGATGTCGGTAGCTGCATTTTTCCTTGTTATTTTTGAATCTGAAATACAAAGTACCATTAAAGCAGGAATACAATTTATAATACAAATGCACATTGCGTTTGTATTTATCATTGTCGCTTTTTTGGTGGCTTCGATTACTACCGGTGAGCCAATTGGTTTTGGAAGTCTTGAAAATTACTTCAGAACTCAACCCGTTTTACCATTGTTTTTGCTATTCTTTGCCGGATTCGGAATTAAAGCCGGATTTATTCCGCTGCATACATGGCTGCCACACGCCCACCCTGCAGCGCCTTCGCACATTTCGGGAATTATGAGTGGCGTAATCATCAAAATGGGAATTTACGGAATCGTGAGGGTGCTGACTTTTATTCATACCGATTTGTATATCATCGGGCTTTTTCTGCTCATTATCTCTTTTATTTCGGGAGTGCTGGGTGTAACACTGGCCATTGTTCAGCACGATTTTAAAAAACTGCTTGCCTACCACAGCATCGAAAATATTGGAATTATCGGGATGGGAATTGGTGTTGGTGTGATTGGCCTGGCTCTTGAAAATCCAACACTTGCGGTTTTGGGTTTTGCCGGCGGATTTCTGCACATCCTCAATCACGCGTTATTCAAATCGCTTTTATTTTTCACTGCCGGCAATATTTACAGCCAAACACATACAAGAAACATTGAAAAATTAGGAGGATTAATCAAAAAAATGCCAAAAACTGCATTTTTCTTTTTACTGGGTTCTGTTGCAATATCCGGTTTGCCGCCGTTTAACGGTTTTATTTCTGAATTTCTGATTTACGTGGGCATGTTTAAAGAACTGCACACTGGCGATTTGTCGCTAAGCCTGATTTTACTTGGCGGTATTGTGGGCCTTGTTTTGATTGGCGGACTGGCTTTGTATTGTTTCACGAAAGTTTTTAGCATTATTTTTCTGGGCAATCCACGAAGCAACAAAACTGAACATGCTAAAGAAGTGGAAGGAATTATGCTTTTCCCGAAATTCATCATAGGCTTTTTCATTGTATTTATTGGTGTTTTACCCGTTTTTGTAATGAAACCACTGGCAGGAGTTGTTTCAGTTTTTGCTCCAGATGTTTCAGCGCTGACAGATATTACACCCTCAGTTCAGGGAATTTCGGTTTCTCTCGTGATATTTATTCTGTTGATTGCAGGATTGTGGTTCATCAGGAAACTGGCAATAAAACATAAAACTATTGAAACCGGCCCCACCTGGGGATGCGCCTACACGGGGGCAAAACCAGCGGTTCACCAGTACACGTCAACATCTTATGCCGATTACATCACGAGCCTGGCCAAATACATTACCGGAAACAAGAAACAATTCAAACCCATCGAAAAAGATGAGATGTTTCCTGAACCACGGACTTTCGAAACGCATGCCACCGATATTTTTGAAGATTACCTGGTAACGAAACCAACAGGTAAATTGCTGCAATTCCTTGAAAAGATTGCGGTTTTTCAAACCGGAAATCTTCAGCATTATTTGCTGTACGCCATCATTTTCATGGCGCTCATCCTGTTATTAACGATTTTAAATTTGCTGTAACATGATATTAAATCCGCTGGTAATTATATTGGTAAGTCTTGTTTTTCCGGGTGTAATTGCCCTTACTAAAGCAAGAATAGCCGGAAGGAAAGGAGCTTCTGTGTTACAACCTTTTTCCGATAATATCCGCCTGTTCCGCAAAGGAAATGTTTTCAGCACAACTACAAGCTGGATTTTCCAGGTGGCGCCGGCTATTTATTTTTCAACGGTTTTTATGGCGTTGCTTTTCATCCCCCTCGGCAAACAGTCCGCCATTTTTTCGTTTGAGGGCGATTTTGTATTGTTTGCGTATTTGCTGGCTTTCGGAAAATTTATGATGATTGCAGCGGCCATGGACACCGGCAGCGGGTTTGAAGGAATGGGCGCCAACCGTGAAGCATTTTACTCTTTGTTAGTAGAACCTGCCTTTTTTATCGTCATCGCTTCGATGGCATTGCTTACCAACCACACCTCATTTTACGATTTGTTCAATAACTTGCATATCGAATCGCAACTTTTATATTTAATCGCCATTTTGTCGGTTTACATTTTTTTGTGGATTGCCATGGTCGAAAACAGCCGCTTGCCGGTTGACGACCCAAAAACCCACCTCGAATTAACAATGGTACACGAAGTGATGGTGCTCGATTTCAGTGGATTCGACCTTGCCCTGATTCAACTCGCCAACGGATTGAAATTTGCCATTTACGGCGCACTGATTTTCAATTTTGTGTTGCCCATGCAGGACTATTTCGCCGCTCAATTGGTCATCTTTTTTATAATTGAGTTCATTTTTGCCATTTCGGTTGGTGCAGTCGAATCGTTCAGGGCACGCAACAAAATGGCCAAAAACGCGCAGTGGATTATTTCGCTGACAGCGCTTGCAATTTTAGGATTTCTTTCGGTATTGATAATTACCGGAAAAATAATTTTATTGAATTGATATGGTTATCGTTTTAATTGTTTTGTTCGCCGCAACCCTGGTTTACTTTTTCCTTTCCGAAAGAGTGTCCAATTTTATCTGGCTGCTTTCGGTTCAGGGGGCGCTTTTGTTTGGTATTGCCTTTAACAATCTTATCCACATTCAAACTTTGGGACTGATTGTGATTTTGCTCGAAACGCTGATTGTAAAGGCGATTGTAATTCCCTGGTTTTTAAACCGGTTGCGTCACAAAAACCAGTTAAAAAGAGTTCACGAAAGCAAAGTGCCGGTATTTTATTCGCTCATTATTATTTCGGCGGTTTTGATTGGTTGTTTTTTAATGAGTTACACCATTGATAATGAAGTTATTCAACTGCGGTTTTTTACTGTGGCGCTGGCAACAGTAATTGGCGGAATGTATTTTATCATTATCCACAAAAATATTTTCAGTCACCTCGTGGGTTTTCTGATTATTGAGAACGGAGCCTTTTTGCTGTCACTTGCAGTCGGAGGCGATATGCCATTTTTAG
>DATITY010000133.1:0-5379 GCA_035467235.1 Draconibacterium sp.
GTGATGATGAAATGCGCAAGGCGGGATCAACCGTTTCAATTCAGGATGTTTACCCGATGCAACACAAAGGTTGGAATAAAGGCAAAAACACTGTAAGCATAAAAGGTAGTCCAAATCTTGGTAACGTTCAGGTTATGATGATGGGTATCAGAAACAGGAAAGGACAAATTAATACAGGCCCAAAGGCAGTTGAAGTCTGGGTGAACGAATTACGTTTATCTGACACTGATGAAAAAGGAGGATGGGCTGCAAATGCCCGTCTGTCAACCCGAATTGCCGATTTGGGAAGTGTTACCTTTGCCGGGCGCACCAGTTCTGAGGGTTACGGAGGTATAAACGAAAATAAAAACAGCAGGCAACTCAGCGATATTTATGAATTCGATGTAGCTGCCTCGCTCGACCTGGGTCGATTCTTCCCCGAAAAACTTGGAGTAAGACTACCGTTTTACTACGGCTATTCACGAAGCGCACAAAATCCAAAATACGACCCGCTAAAACCAGATATCGAACT
This sequence comes from Draconibacterium sp., assembly GCA_035467235.1. GTDB lineage: Bacteria > Bacteroidota > Bacteroidia > Bacteroidales > Prolixibacteraceae > Draconibacterium. The sequence goes on from DATITY010000133.1 coordinate 512, forward strand.
CTCCGAATCATTGAAACACGCTGAAAGTCAGCAGGAAAAGGATTCAATTAAATTTATTTCGCAGGATTTAATAACCCGTAAAAGCCTCAACTTTACCAACGTTAAGGTTGAACCACAAACCCAAAAAGAAAAAACTCATCTGTGGGATCCCGAAAACTTTGCAGTTACTTACTCATACAACGAAACCGCTAGAAGAGATATTAATACCGAAATAAATGGTGACAAATCGCATCGTGCAATGTTTTCATACAATTTCAGCAGCCGTCCTAAACTGATTCAACCGTTTAGCAAAGTACCGGCGATGCAGAAAGGACCATTAAAGCTAATCGGAGGTTTCAATTTTTATCCGCTTCCTACACAAATTTCATTCAGAACCGACTTATACAGGCGATATAGCGAAGTAAAAACACGAAACATTACCAATCCAAATTTTATCTTGCCGGCCACCTATCAAAAAGATTTTTTATGGAACAGGTTTTTTGATTTACGTTATGACGTAACACGGGCATTAAAAGTTGATTTTTCGTCGCGGGGAGTCAACAGGATTGATGAGCCTGAAGGAAGTATGAATAAAAATGATGATGATTATCAATGGAAAAAAGACTCATTATTAAATAGTTTGTATGATATGGGCCGTCCAACGTTGTACGATCATAACATTAATGCTTCATACAACGTACCGCTGAACCAGATTAAATTTTTGAATTTTGTTTCGGCAACCGTTCGTTACCAGGGAACTTACAACTGGCTTGCAGGTCCAATCACTGCCGACACCATAAATTTGGGAAACCGTGTACAAAATTCACAAAACTGGCAGTTAAACGGGAACATGACCTTTTCAAGTTTATACAACAAAGTACCTTATTTTAAAGAAGTAAACCAAAAATTCAGAAGAACAGGAAGAACCAGAGGCAGTATTAACCAGCAACAGGGCGGCAACCGGCAAAATCAGCAGAATGAGCCGGTGCAGGCAAAAAGCCAGGAACAAACCTTTACAAACAATATAAAACTGGTGGCAAATACCACCCAGAAAATAACCCACAAACTAAATACAAAAAAAATCAAGGTAGTTGTTACAGGTGTCGATGGAAAAGTAATCCCGGTGAAAGTTGATATACTAGATGCCAATGTTATTGATATTACACCATTAGCCGATGCGTCGCAGGCAATGCTCACCGTGAGCGGTAAGCCGGGAGACCAAACATTTTTGAAAGATATGCTGGATCTCACTACCCGTATGGTTTTAATCAGTATTCAGAATTTTTCAGCAACATACAACCAAAATGGAGGAACGGTATTACCCGGATACCTGCCGGAACCTGCATTTTTTGGAGGTGGAAATTACCAGCCCGATCCCCGCTTTGGTTATAACGTTGGTTCGAGTTATGCACCCGGATTGCCTTTCCTTTTAGGCTGGCAGGATGAGAGTTTTGCACAAAAAGCCGCTGTAAATGGATGGATTACAAACGATTCGACCCTCAATACTCCTTATCTGTTTACAAAAAGTGAACGGCTTAGTTTTAGAACGACCATTGAGCCACTTCCCGATTTAAGAATCGATCTTACTTCCGACCGTGCGTATGCTGTAAATACGACTCAATTTTACAATTACGATTACTCTACCGGCAATTTCAATGCGAACAGTTTTACAGAATCAGGTAATTTCAGCATGTCGACAATTACCTGGGGTACAGCTTTTTTCTCCTTTGGTAAAGGAAATGATTATCAATCGGAAGCATTCGAGAATTTAAAGGAATACCGGCCAATTATTGCCCGTCGGCTTGCTTCGCAGTACCCTTCCGATAATGGATATGGGTACGATCCCAATGCACCAAATGCAAATTTCCCTGGTTATCCCGATGGTTTTGGTCCAAACTCTACAGAGGTTCTTGTTCCCGCTTTTTTAGCAGCCTATCAGAATAAAGATCCCGAGAAAATTTCGCTTGACCTGTTTCCTTCGGTAAAGTACATGAGACCTAACTGGAGTATCCGATATGAAGGGATGGTTTCGAAAATTCCGGGGTTGAACAAGTATATCCGCTCACTTAATTTTACACATGCATATCGTTCTTCCTACAACGTTGGTTCTTTTATTACCAACCTGAATTACATGCAGGAAAGCGATGGTTTTAGTTACATCCGTGACATATCCGACAATTTTATCTCCCCTTACGATTTTAATTCTGTGAGTATCATGGAATCGTTTAGTCCGCTGATTAACGTGGATATCATGTGGATGAGCGATCTGACAACCCGCGGCGAAATAAAAAAATCGAGAAGCCTTCAGCTGGCATTTGCCAACAGCCAACTCACCGAAACACTGAGTAATGAATATACTGTTGGCGTTGGCTACCGGTTTACACAAATGGATTTAATTATTAAAACAAAAAAATCGCAGCAGGCTTATTCCAACGATTTGAATATCCGGGCGGATTTCTCGTTCAGAAAGAATTTAACGATGCTCAGGCAACTCGACGAAGACAAAGATCAGCTAACTGCCGGGCAAAGTGCATTTACAATAAAAACCTATGCCGACTACATGTTGAGCGACCGTTTCCAGATGCGTGTTTTCTTCGACAAAATTATCAATACACCATTTACGTCGCTTTCGTTCCCTACATCAAATACCAATATTGGGGTTAGTTTCAGGTTTACACTGGCACAATAAAACGGTTAAAGAATTTTTCAGAAATGAAAAACAAAATCGTTGCTGAAGCCAGAATGTTATTAATTCATTAATCCGTTTGCTACCCGCTTGCCGGACGGACAGGAAGCAGGCGGCAAAGGATTGTACAGACTGCCGAACCGGTTGAAAACTTTACCCTGTTTCATTCACCCATTAACTTTGAACTCAGGGTAAATATTTTTCAAACTGACAGTAAAATATTCCCAGTGCTGCTACCCGATTAGTTCGATGGCAAAGTGTCTGTACCCGGCGCTATCTGAAAAAATCAGCTTCAAAACATGACTTAGGAAAAGGTCTCGTAAACAGCACTTTAACCCGTCACTAAAAACTACCTGATGTTTTACCAAAAACATCCCGTTGTTTTTAAAAACGATCGGGACAGTTTTAAAAACTGTCCCGATCGTTTTTAATTTGGTAACTACGATATTCCAAAATCTTAGTGTCGAAATTGGGAGGCCCTCCGCTGGGATTAAAAAAGGCCTGGCGACTGTTGTGAAATTTATACGCTTTCAGGTCTTGCGACGCAGAAAGGTCTAACGTAAAAAGCCTATGAGCATCCGAAGGTTCTGTAAGGTTGACCTGATTTCAACCCCTTGCTGCCGGGCGATTTTCGTGAGTGAAAACCGGTAACTATAAACCACACTATACAATCGGGCCAAAGCTCGGTAAGTTTCAGATTTACACTGGCGCAATAAAACTGTTAGAGAATTTTTCAGAAATGAAAAACAAAATCCAACTTTCTTTTGTTTTTTAAGAAAATAACTCATATTTGCAAAACGAATAAACAACAATGATTCAAAATACAAATACAATATGGCTTCCGTGGTGGGGTCTTCTTACGTAAGTCAGGAGTTAAAGAGCCATATTGGTATTTTTTAAAAATATTTCAAAATGAGCCTGCTCCTGTAAAGAGCAGGTTTTTTAATTTAAAGAAGGAATGAAACTGAATAATAATTTTTGGTGGTGGCACAGCAACTTTTTACAACCGTGAAGAGAAGAAACGCTATTGCCCATAAAAGCAGGAAAACGGCTCATCGAATCACGGTGAGCCGTTTTTTTTAAACTCAAATTTTAGCAGAAACAAAAATTTAAAAACTATAAAATGGAAAAACTCAATTACAAACCAGTCATCAGAAAAATACTTGCCGACACGGTAACACCGGTCAGTATTTACCTGCGATTGCGAACACTTTATCCAAAAGCCATTCTTTTGGAAAGTTCCGATTATCATGGCAATGAGAATGCGTATTCGTTTATTTGCTTTGGTCCGGTTGCCTGTTTTACGGTAAATAACGGAGAAGTTGTAAAAGAACTTCCCGGAAAGGAAAAGGAAAAATTTACCCTATCGAAAGAAAGAACTTTGGACAATGAACTGGATGGTTTTTTCAAAACTTTCAATGTTCAATCCGATAAAATTGAACTCCCGGCAAACGGTTTATTTGGTTACGTTAATTTCGATGCCATTCAGCATTTCGAGAACATAAAATTAACCGCGGCAAAAAAGGAAGAGTACCAGATTCCGGAAGTAAAATACTGTTTTTACAAGTACGTAGTCGCCATCGACCATCATAAAAACCTTATTCACATGGTCGAAAATCTGCTCGAAAACGAAACTTCGCAGATGGATTACATTCACCATTTACTGATTAACCTTAACTTTTCGACAGCAAAGTTTGAAACTGCCGGAATAGAATCCTCAAATATTACTGATGAAGAATACAAAAACATGGTGACCAAAGGGAAAGAACATTGCTACCGTGGCGATGTTTTCCAGATTGTTTTAAGCCGCCAGTTTTCGCAAAATTACCGGGGTGACGATTTTAACGTTTACCGTTCGTTACGTTCCATTAATCCTTCTCCTTATCTTTTTTATTTCGATTATGGCGATTACCGCATTTTTGGATCGAGTCCCGAAGCGCAAATCCGTATCAATAAAAACAAAGCTTACATTCACCCAATTGCAGGCACTTTTAAACGCACTGGTAATGATGAACAGGACCGCGAACTGGCTGAAAAGCTAAGCAAAGATCCAAAGGAAAATGCCGAACACGTGATGCTGGTTGATTTGGCCCGCAACGATTTAAGTCGTAATGCCAACAACGTAATTGTTGAAACCTATCGCGAAGTGCAGTTTTATTCACATGTAATTCATCTCGTTTCGCAGGTTTCGGGTGAAATTACC
>DATITY010000134.1:0-4907 GCA_035467235.1 Draconibacterium sp.
ATTGTACGATTCATCATGTTGACTGATATCCAGCCCGATTTTTTCACCATGTGGCGAGATGCGCAGAGGTACAATTAAATCGGTAATTTTGTACATTAACAATGAACCTCCAAAAGTGAATACACTAACAATTACCAACGCGAGCAAATGAAAAAGGAAAGTCGTTGTTTCGCCATGAATCAGTCCTACCTCGTTTGCAAAAACAGCTGTGGCAAGCATTCCAACGATACCGCCCATTCCGTGTGCCGGAAAAACATCCAATGTATCATCCAGGGTTGATTTTGTTCTCAGTGTAATTGCATAGTTGCTTACAATAGCAGCAATAACGCCAATAAATATACTTGAACCAACATTAACAAAACCGGCAGCAGGAGTAATTGCAACCAAACCAACTACTAACCCGATAGCAGCACCAACTGCCGACGGTTTTTTCCCTTTGGCAGCATCATAAAAAATCCAGGTTAACATTGCTGCAGCAGAAGCAGTGTTTGTGTTTACCAAAGCAGATGCTGCCACTCCGTTTGCAGCGAGTGCTGAACCGGCGTTAAAACCAAACCATCCAAACCAGAGCATACCAGCGCCCAATAAAATATAGGGAATATTGGCGGGTTTAAATTCCTTGTTTGCATCTTTTCTTCTGCCCAAAAACATTGCACCTGCCAAAGCAGCAAACCCCGCCGACATGTGCACAACTGTTCCTCCTGCAAAATCAAGTACACCCCAGTTACGTAAAAAACCATTTGGATGCCAGGTCCAGTGTGCAAGTGGTGCATATATAAATATAACAAACAAACACATAAATAACATATAAGCCCTGAATCGCACTCTTCCGGCGAAAGAGCCGGTTATTAATGCGGGTGTAATAATTGCAAATTTTAATTGAAACATGGCAAATACTGCCAATGGAAATGTTGGGGCTAAATTGGGATCGGTTCCTGCACCAACTCCGCGAAACATAAAAAATGTAAGGGGATTTCCAAAAAGTCCATATCCCTCACTTCCGATGCTTTCTCCAAATGCAATGCTAAAACCAACAACAACCCAAATCACACTCACAATTCCCATGGCAACGTAACTCTGCATCATCGTGGAAATAATGTTTTTCGGATGAACCATTCCACCATAAAAAAATGCTAACCCGGGCGTCATAAGCAAAACAAGGCCGGTTGCAGTAAGCATCCAGGCAGTATCTCCCGAATCGAGATTTGTCAAATCCTGCTCCCCAATACCTGTCGGAATAATTACACCCAAAAATGCAATAATAATTAGAAGGGCTAAAATTAACCACCATCTGACTGTGTTTTTCATAGTATTTTAATTTAAAATTTGCTGTCTTTGTGCTACGAAACTAAAATAAATATACCTATAAATGAATATAAATGCAATATAAATAGAAAATAGAAAAAATAAGTGCATTTTAGTTAACATTTTGATAACAATTAAGATTAATGCGAAAATTGTTAATCAAATGTTTTCATTTTGTTACTTTTAATGTAATATTTTATCGGTATATAACTATAATGATATAATATGTCTACATTTATTGGAAATTTGTAAGATATGACACTAAGAAATAAGTTGGATGATATTGATTTAAAGATACTGGACATTATTACAAAAAATGCCAGAATTCCATTTAAGGATGTTGCAGTAGAAGTAGGTATTTCAAGAGCTGCAATTCATCAACGGGTGAATCGAATGATTGAACTGGAGGTAATCGTTGGTTCGGGTTATCATATTGATCCCAAAAAGGTCGACTTCAGAACTTGCACGTATATCGGAATTTTTCTTGAAAAAGGAGGATTATTTACCGAAGTAGTTGAAAGGTTAAAGAGCATTCCTGAAATTGTTGAATGCCACTATACTACCGGGCAATATGCTATTTTCATTAAAGTATATGCAAAGGACAATGAGCACCTCAAAACAATCTTAAGTGGGCAGATTCAGAAGATTCCGGGAGTGTCAAGTACCGAAACGTTTATTTCTCTGGAGGAATCGTTTAAAAGAACAATTCAGGTTCTTGATTAATTTCGTTGGCGAACTGCTTCATACATCATTAATGCTGCTGAAACAGAAACGTTTAATGATTCAATATTTCCAAACAACGGAATTTTAAGTTGTTGGTCAGAAATATTTAAAATTGACTGAGAAATTCCACTTTCTTCAGATCCCATAATAATCGCTACAGGAGTTTTAAAATTGCCCTGCGTGTATATTTTTTCTGCTTTTTCGGTTGCAGCAACAATTTGTATTCCTGAATCTTTTAGATATTGAATGGTTCTCAAAAGATTTGTAACCTTACAAACAGGCACATGATGAAGAGCTCCTGCAGAAGTTTTAATTGCATCGGCGCCGATTCTGGCCATCCCTTTTTCAGGAATAATAATGGCATGAACTCCTGCGCATTCGGCTGAACGGGCAATTGCACCAAAGTTTCTGACATCGGTAATTTGGTCGAGTATTAGTAGCAAAGGTTCTTTTGCAGTTTCAAAAAGTACCGGTAACAGCATTTCAATGTTTGTATATTCGATGGGAGAGACGAATGCTAAAACTCCCTGGTGATTTTTACGTGTTATCCGGTTTATTTTTTCGAGCGGAACAAATTGAAAAGCAATTTCATTTTCTTTAATTAATGAAAGTAACTGCTGATATAATTCGTTATTTATCCCGGTTTTTATAAAAACCTTCTCTATGATTTTGCCTGTATTTATTGCTTCAATTACAGCACGTGTCCCATAAATATATTCGTCTTTTTCCATTACCAGTTTTTTTTCAGTTTCCAGTCTTCCAATTCTTCATGCTGTTTTTCCCATTCTTCCATGGCTGTTTTAAGCTTCTGTTTCAAAAGCTCGTATTTGTCGAATATCGAGTGATCTTCCAATTTTTCTGAAGAAGATAGTATCTTGTCCAACTCAGCGCTTTCTGCTTCAATCGTTTCTATTTCTTTTTCGATTTTCTCAATCTGTTTTTCAAGTCGCGTAACATTTCTACTGATTTCTTTCTGATCCTGAAAACTTATTTCCTGTAGTGAATTGATTTTGGCACCATTTGCTTTCTCAGTTTTTCGTGAAATACTGTTGATTTCCAACTCTTTTAAAGATTCAATTTTCTTTTTCTCCAGAAAATTGTAAATACCGCCCAAATGTTGTTTCGCTTTTTTATTTCTGAATTCGTAAACACAATTAACAAGTCCATCCAAAAATTCCCGGTCGTGAGATACCAAAAGTACAGTACCGTTAAAATTAATCAGTGCATTTTTTAATATTTCTTTTGAACGGATATCAAGATGGTTTGTTGGTTCGTCGAGCACCATAAAGTTAACAGGTTCGAGCATCAGTTTTATCATCGCCAGTCTTGTTTTTTCTCCACCGCTCAGCACTTTTACTTTTTTATCCACATCTTCACCCGAGAACAAAAATGCACCAAGAATATCCCTGATTTTTGTTCTTACGTCACCAACAGCAATTTCATCGATTGTTTCAAAAACCGTGATTTCTTCATTTAAAAGTTGTGCCTGGTTTTGAGCGAAATACCCTATTTTAACATTATGTCCAAGTATTAATTCACCTTCGTGATTAAGCTCCTGCACAATAATTCGGGCGAGTGTTGTTTTACCTTCACCGTTTCGCCCAACAAAAGCGATTTTTTCTCCCTGTTCAATTTTGAAATCGATGTCATTTAAAACAAGAAGGTTGCCATAGCTTTTACTTATATTTTTAGCATCAACAACTACTCTCCCTGAACGGGGAGCGGGTGGAAAACTGATTTTGAAAGCAGAATTATCAACTTCTTCAATTTCCAGACGATCGATTTTATCCAGCTGTTTTATTCTCGATTGTACTTGAACAGCTTTTGTAGCTTTGTATCGAAATCGTTCAATAAAGTTTTCTATATCTTCAATCTGCTTTTGTTGATTTCTGTATGCTGCCAATTGAATTTCGCGTTGTTCTTCTTTCCACTGAATGAATTTTGAGTAATTCATTTTCTGGTCGGTAATTTTTCCAAGAGAAATTTCAATGGTTCTGTTGCAAACCGCATCAATAAACGCTTTGTCGTGCGAAACCAGAACTATTGCTCCCTTGTAATTTTTAAGAAAATCTTCCAGCCATTGAATCGATTCAATATCGAGGTGGTTGGTTGGTTCATCCAATAAAAATACGTCTGGTTTTTTTAAAAGAAGTTTGGCCAGTTCAACGCGCATTCGCCAGCCTCCACTGAATTCAGAGGTGTGACGGTTAAAGTCAGAGCGTTCAAATCCCAGACCGATAAGAGTTTGTTCCAACTCGGCTTCGTAATTATCTCCCCCTAAAATGTTAAAGCGTTCGTTTAATTCGTTAATGTGGTCTAATTTTTTGAGATATAAATCAGAGTGGTAATCATGGACTTCTGAAATTTCAATATTTAAACGAGCAATTTTTTGTTGAATTTTTATCAGTTCTTCGAATGCCAGAACAGTTTCTTCCTTTAATGAGCGCGAATCGCTTAATTTCATTTGCTGGGGCAAATAACCAATGGTGGTATTTTTCGGAATACCAATGTTTCCTGAGGTTGGAGCATCTATTCCTTTTATGATTTTTAATAAGGTGGTTTTACCAGCACCATTTTTTCCGATTAAACCAATCCGATCTTTTGGATTAATTAAAAAACTGATCTCTTTAAAGAGATCAAAACCGCCAAAACTCAGACTAATTTTATCTAACGAAATCATATTATTATTCTGAAAGTGCGCAAAGATAATGATTAATGATGAAATGAAATGGTATTGAAAATTAGCTGAAAAGACAAAAAAAATACCCTTGCGGGTAAAAAAGGAAGGGGAAAGAACTATGGACGCTTTTTGAAGATGATTGATGATTTACAAACCCCTAAACACAAAACCAATCATAAATACAGAAGTTACTTTCCCC